>CAZVCQ010000048.1:0-11743 GCA_964626085.1 uncultured bacterium | reverse complement strand
CGGCCGGCGCGATGCCGACCAGAAGCAGGCTCAGGCAGGATACCAGCACCGTTGCTCTCACATTTGCCTCCTAATCCGAGATGATTACCTTAAGGACAGCTTGCGGCTTGGGGCTTGAGGCTTGCGGCTCTTGCACGAAGTACACCCCCGGCACCAGCGCACGCACATCATTCGCACCCGGACGCAGGTCCAACACTTTCCGCCCGCTCACGTCCATCAGGAAGCTTGTGCTTGACCTTGGGCGCTCTGCCAGGAACAGCACGCCGCGGACGACGGTAGCGGACGGCCGCACGCCAGTGGGCTGCTGCTCCTGTTCGGCGATGGCTTGCGGGTTGTTTGTAGCGAACCATATCCGGAACTGCCCGTCGTCCCCGTGCGACCAGACCACGTAGGCGTGTCCGGCTGAGTCGGCGCCGATGTCCGGGTAGCCGCTGCTGAGGGTCGTGTCCTCGTCGACGCGTTCGAGGTCGGACCACGAGACGCCGTGGTCAGCCGAGGACGTGTAGTAAACGTGGTAGAGGGCCGTGTCACGGACCATCAGAGCCGTATGAACGCCGCCGTCGCTGGAGAGGACTAGTGCACCACTGTAGTACAATCGGTGGAGCGTGTCGAGGTCGGTGACCGGCGAGGGTGCGCTCCATGTGTCGGCCTGCGTGAAGAAGGTCCGTGCTTCGGCAAGCATGCGGCCACGGGCGCTCCGACTTTTGCCAAAGTAGTCGCAGATGATGTGGTTCCGGTCAGCGACTACGTGAGGAGACCCGGCGGCCCAGTTGAACGTGTCGAGCTGGACCCCGGGCTGGAACGTCCGGCCGCGGTCGGTCGAGCGGTACAGAAAAGCGCATGGTCTGAGGTAGGGGATTCCCACGAACCGGCGGAAGGCGGTTGCGGCCACGAGGTAGTGATTCGTTCCCGGTTGTACAAAGACATCGGGGTGGTAGCACTCATCGATCAGCGTGTCATCGTCGACGCGTACGTTCTGGCGCCATGTCGCTCCCTGGTCGTTTGATACTGATGACCAGATGTGGCTGCTTCCCGTCCGCCAATCGACCCAGGCGCAGAATAGGTTACCGGCCGAGTCCGCGGCAATCTGAACCCAGTTGATCGCTTTCTTGTTTGGACTGTCATCGACCCTGGCCGGCGACGCCCACGTAGCCCCGCCGTCGCTCGAACGCACACACACGACTTGATAGTAGCGTGCAGTGTCACCAGGAGTGTTCTCGTCTGTGTAGACGACATAGATGTTGCCGTCCGGGTCGGTCGTGATGTCAGGATCGAACGCGTAGCGCTCTCCTCGCCGAATCAGCAGGTCCTCAGGCAGCCAGGTTCTGCCGCCATCCAGCGACTTCTGTAACCAGATGTCGCAGCGGCCGCCCGGCATCGAATCGTCCTGGAACGTGACATACAGTGGCTGATTCGACGGCGCGCCCGGGCCGACGGCAATCGCGGGCTTGATGAGCACATGCTTGGATAGGTATTGGTGATCGATGCGGACGTTCGGCCCGAACCAGGGCGCCGCGACAGAGCAGAACAGGAAGAGCAGACTCGAAGTCATCAGTTACTCCTCATCAGCGCTTCAGTATCGGAGGGGCGGATTTCCCACCCCTCCGAATGACTGGGCTATCTGACCACTGCTTTCAGCCTAGCCTGCTCTTTGCCCATGTCAAGGAGCATGAAGTAGGCACCGACACTCAGTCTGCGACCTTCGGCGTCGTGGTCCCAACGCAGCCGATGCGTTCCGGGAGTCTGCTCGCCGGCATCGAGCACGCCGACCTGCCTCCCGACCGCGTCGTGCAAGATCGCGCGCACATGCGCAGCGACGGGCAGTTGATACTCGACATCTATGCCGTCCCTGGAAGCGAGGACCTGCGCCCATGCACACCCGGCACAGGGGTCACCCGCCTGCGAACCTCCCTTGTCCTTGGGCTTCTTTATGTGCCTGGGCTCTATCGCGTAGAAGTAGTGGGTGGCAGTGCCCCCCTGCGAGCCGGTTGTCAGGTATGACCAGGGACGCGGGCCACATACGAACGTGGCACCCGGGCCAAGCGTCTGCGGAAAGGCGTCAAACTGCCCAGAAGGGAATACTTCCCAGTCATCATCCTGAACATCGTAGCTGTATGGGCGGTCGACGAATTGCGTCGACCCGCCGAACGCGGCCGCCGGCCACTCCCCGTACTCCTCGGTCGGGTCGTTGGTGGTCAGCGATGTTCCGGCGTACTGCGGCTTGGACGTATCCTCCAACTGGTTTTCGGTGGTCCAAGCATCGCTGGCTACGTCATACTTGTAGAAGTTGGTCGATCCGCCACCGACAACCGCGATGATGGACTGGTTGCCCCCCCAACACCACTGGTCCGCCTCATACGCTAACGCGGCGCCGTTAGCGACGGCCTCTGGGATGTCGGCGTCGAGCTGTACAAACCCGCCTTGGAGTACGAAGTTGTGCGTTGCGCCCCACGACCAGTCGATGCCGTTGTGCGTGCCGACACGCCAGTAGTACGTTTCGTTGGCAAGTTTACTGGTGACCTGGAATTGCGGCACGTAGACTACCTCATCTATCAACGTCGTGCTGAAGAGCTCGTCGGTCGAGACCTGCAGCCGATACTGACCCGGGGACGCGGAGTTCCACTTGAACAATGGCGTCTGGTCCGCGATGGTTGAACCATCCGGCGGGAAGATGCCCTGAACCGTGGTGTACTCCAGCGGGGCAGGTTCAATCCCGTAGCGCCAGAATTCGCTCCCGTTGCCGGGCAGGCAGTAGATATAGCCGGTTACCTGGTTGTACTCGTCGTAGTCCGCGTTCGGAACGTAGACGATGCTGGCGCCGACGCCGAGGTAGAACTCCTCGTCTTCATCGATGTCGTATTCGTCCCACTCCTGGTCGTCTGGGGAATACCAATACAGGTACGCGTCACCTTCTGCATACTCGTCGCACCCGATTACGTACAGCGCGTTGCCTTCCTCCCACTGGAATGTGAGTCCAGTGTGAAAGGCATAGGCGCCCATGGGTAACTCTTCGATGAGGGTCCACTCGCCCGAGGGAGCCTGGGGCGTTGTCGAGAGCGGACCGTAGCGGGCGACATACGTTTCGTCGTCAACAGCATTAGGGAAGACGCCCCATATGCTGTCGGCGCCATAGGTGACATGGGCGCCCTGACCGACCGGGCACTCATCGGGCGTGGGGTCCAACGAGACCCATGGCCAAGGCGTAGCCATGGCCGATGTCGCTGCGATCAGCACGCAGCAGAGAGTCGTTCTGAGCATAGTAACCTCCTTTGCTCAGATTGTGCGCACTTGCGCATCTTGTTCTCCCGGCTATAATTCCCTTGGGCAGCACAGAGTCCAACTCTGAACCTGTTCTTCCTGGCCGGGATTTCAGGTGCTGCCCTTTGGTCTTGTGTTTCATGGGTTCTGGCTTCCGCGCATCCTACCTGGTCACCACTGCCTTCTTCACGTCACTGAAGTTAGGCGTATCAAGGCGGACAAAGTACACGCCGTGGGCAACGACGGACCCACCGTGGTTCCTGCTGTCCCAGACCACGCGGTGTTGACCGGCTGGCTGGTCTGCTCCCACGAGCCTTCTGACTTCCCGACCCATCAAGTCGTACACGAGTAGGTCAACCCGACTTGGTGACGCAATGGAATAACCGACCTCGTAACCGCCGGACGTCATCTGCAACTGCAAGCCTGCTACCGGGCGCGTCCCGGCTGGCTTAGCGTCAGCAACTCCCGCGTAGCCGGTGTCGCGCAGGACGTAGACAGCCGAATCCTGGCCGCCTATGACAAATACGCGCTCGTTGACCGAGTCGAGAACAATGTCCTGTATGGCCGCGTCCGTATTGTCGCCCAGGAACAGCCCCGGGACGATGACCGAGTCGGTGTTGCAGTCGATGACGACAAGGGAACTCCTGTGGATTCCGTCAGGGTAGAGGTTCACAAGGTAGATGCGGTTGCTCCATGGTACCCAGCGTATGCATTGGTGGGGGTGTCCCCTGGATACGCACTCGAGCTTCTTCAGGACCGAGTCCGTGGCGCAGTCGACGACCCATAGCGTGTCCGGAGTCGTGTATTCGGCATCAGAATCAGCGATATAGACCTTCCCGTCTCGCTCGTTGACGGCAACTTGGGAGTACAGCCCGTTCCAGATGCGCGCTGGGAGCACGCCGAGGAGCGTGTCGCGTTCGGTGTCGAAGATGCCCACGTTCCCACCAAAAGGACCGCCCGCGAATCGTCCGACATAACCCCTGTGGTGATTGTGGTTGAATATCACTGCATCGGGCATGTCGGTGGAGACCGCACTCACGTCTATCTCCTTTATGCAGGAGTCGGCGATGTAGTCATAGACGTACAGCTTCTTGAGGGAACCTTCCCCCACGTAGAGCTTCTGTCCGACCGAGTCCCATGATGCGCAGGTGCTGTGTATCGGCAGCCGGCGTATCACCGTGTCGGCAGCGCAATCGAACTCATACAGTGTGTCTCTCGCAGGCCCGTAAAGGCGATCGACGTCGCTCAGGTATGCATCCGTGTGCATTTCGCGACAGACCTTCAACCACCCGACGATTGAATCAGCGGCAGCATCAATCACCAAAGTGCTGTCGGGGCCCGCGTTAGCGGCGATGTAGAGCTTCTGTCTGCGCCAGTTCCACGAGAAGTGGGTGAGGCCCGTCTGGACCGGAATCTGCGCCTTCAACTGATACGTTGAGCAATCGAGCACGAAGAAGTCACTGGGGCAACCGGTCAGATAGAGCTTGTTGAGCTCCGGTATGAAGAACGAACGCGCCACTTGGGATGGAAGGTGAATGACCGTGTCAATCTGCACCTGTGCGAACGCAGCCAGAGGAACGAGCAGTAGCAGAAGTTTCTTCATCAGCGCTCCTATCTCGGAGGGGCGGTTGACCCGCCCCTCCGAATGATGGTCTTACTTCACCACAGCCTTGAGCCTAGCTTGCTCCGTGTCCATGTCAAGCAGCATGAAGTAGGCTCCGGCACTCAGCTTTCGGCCTTCGCTGTCTTGAGTCAAGCTCAGCCGATGCGTACCGGGCTTCTGTTCACCGGCGTCGAGCGCCGCCACCTGCCTGCCAACCACGTCGTGCAACGTCGCACGAACGCGCGCAGAGGTAGGCAGTTGATACTCAACCTCGATGCCGTCACGGCAGGCGACGGCGTGCGCCCGCGTTCTTCCAGGCCGCACGGCCCGGGCCTGCTCGCCCTCGCCCTGGCCATACAGCACTCGGACGTCGGGATCCACCCAGTAGAAGTTGTTGTTACCTACGACCATGTACATGTTGTTGTTCGAGCCGTAGATCATCGAGGCGTCCGACTTGATACTCTCGATGAAGTGGGAGTCGTAGTACGGATCGGCACTATCCTGGTTCCATTCAATCCAGTAGGGCCACTCATCGGGATTGTAGTAGTAGGGGTTGTCACCTGCGCCCTCGCTACCAAAAGCGGCCATCGGATACAGGTACGTCCATCCCAGGACCGGGTCGTGAGTCGTCAGCGATGTGCCGGCGTCCTCAGTCACTGCCGCCGGCGCGCTGGTCAGTGCGTTCCAGTCCTGCTGCTGGAGGTTGTACTCGTAGAAGCCCCTACCCCCGTCACCGACGAGCACGAGGAGGGCCGGACGGCCCAGAACGCTGCCATCGTACGCCATCGCCGCACCTTCGCCGACAGGGCTCGGGATGCTGTCGAGCTGTTCCCAGCCACCCTCAAGCACGAAGTTGCGGTTGCCGCTCCACGACCACGCGCTGCTGGCCCACGCGGCCGTGCGCCAGTAGTACGTTCCATTGGAGAGCTTCGTGGGCGGCTCGTATTCCGGACTGGATACGAGCTCATCCATCACGGTATCGCTGAAGAGCGAGTTCGTGGAGACGAGCAATCGGTACTGAGTCGTTGCGACGCTGCCCCACTGGAATGGCGGAGTCTGGTCCGCAATAACTGCGCCCGGCCCGGGGTAGTAGCCATAGAGCGCGATGTCGGGGAGGCTTTCGGCAGGGATATGGTAGCGCCAGAAGCCCTCGCCATCTCCCGGAAGGCAGTATATCCAGCCAGGAACCGCGTAATTCCATGGGTGGTAACCCGAGTTCGGCACGTAGGCTATGCACGCCCCCTCTCCGAGTGTGAACTCCTCCTCGTCGTCGATGTCATCGTCGCTCCAGTCATGGTCAAGCAGCGAATACCAGTACAGGTACGAGTCGAGTTCCTCGCCGTCGTCTATCGCCCCGACGGCGTAGAGCGCGCTGCCTCCTTGCCACCGAAACGTCAGTCCCGTGTTCACCAGGGCTTCATCTTCCATCGGCTCGTCCAGCGTTACCCACGTGAGGGACGAGCTGTCGGGGTAGTAGTACGCCACGTAGGTTTCCGGCCATTCCGGGTCGGGTGTAGGGAACATCCCCCAAACGCGGTTGTAACCCCATGTGATATGGGTGCCGGGGCGAACGTCGATCGTGTCCGGAACATCCTCTAGGTGTTGCCAAGCCACGGCCGCAGCTGCTGCGATCATCACGCAGCAGATTACTGCTTTGAGCATGGTTTCCTCCTTTGCTCAAGTTTGTGCGCACTTGCGCATCTTCTCTCCCCGGCTATGATTCCCGTGGGCAGCACAGAGTCCAACTCTGAACCTGTTTTTCCTGGCCGGGATTGCAGGTGCTGCCCTTTTCCTTGCCTGTTGCGTGACCCATTGAATCGGCTCGGTTCCCGGGTCGCGAGTACGAGCCGAAGGACTGACTGCTCGGTTCATTAGCCGGTCCAGACTCGCCGCACATCTCTGACCAGTGGGACGATCCCGAACGCATCGCCCCTGTACACGATGCAAGCGTAGCCGCGGTCGCGCGGTCGGCTGACCACGACATCAAGTCGAACATCTCTTGGGCTCGCGCAGCGAGGATGAGACGCGAGCACCGACGAAACCATCCCGAGCGCGACTACGAGACGCAACGGCGAACCGGCCAGCAAGCCTGCTCCGAAAAAAGCAACGAGCGGGACCTTAGCTGACGTAGAAGGGGCTAGGGGTTGGGGGCCTGTCTCAGAAGGGACGGGGGGCTGGGGGCCAGGGACCGGGGGCCGGATTCCTGAACTGACCCCTGATCCCAGATCCCCGAACCCTGCCGCATCAGGGCCTTCGTCTTCAAAACCGACGCTTTGCCAGGCCGAGCGCACGCGCGGCGTGGCCGCGTGATAGCAGAACTCGCCGGCACTGGCTGCCGTGGAGAAGTTGCCGGGTAGGAGAGCTACCCCAACCGGGACCCGGCAACCGAGCTCCCGCGCCCTCGCTGCAACATCGAGATAGTTCTTGGTCTGCACTCGCACGAACGGCTGCTTCGCATGAGACGTGCCAGCAACGGACACATGGCGCAAGCTGCTGCAAATCGGATAGATGCGTTGATTTGGGCTTCTGGCGAGAACCAGAGCCACTGCCATTAATGGCAGTGGCGGATGCGACCGAAGATGTACGTAAGCCGTTCCCTTTCAAGAAGTTGTGGCATCAGTGACACGGATGGCATGAAACTGCCATTTATGGCAGTGATTCAGAATGCGACCCACTCTCACCTTCCGTCTCCCTCAAGGGAGAGGAAATGGAAGGGAGGAGGTGAACCGGGGACTATTCCCCGAGGATGTCAGTCGGAGTGGCTACTGAGGTTGTGCTTGCGGAGCAGGCGATAGAAGTGCCTCTCGCTGAAGCCCGTGAGCTTGATGGCTTCAGACGTATTCCCCCTTGCCTGCCTCAAGGCTTCAATCAGCATGGCTCTTTCGGACTCACCCGTCTTCTCGCGGACCCTGCTACGCAGGTTCTCCGGCGGTTGCGCGGTTGGCCCGGCGTCATGCTGTCTGATCTCAAGCGGAAGGTCGGCGATTTGGAGCGTATCACCGTTGGCGAGCAACACGGCCCGCTCGACAACATGCTGGAGCTGTCTGATGTTGCCGGGCCAGGAGAACGCGGCAAACAAGGCCAGGACCTCAGCGCTCGCCCGGCGAACCGGTCGGTTGTACTCTTGGGCCGCGCGGGCAATGAAGTACTCAGTGAGCACGAGCAAGTCTTCTTTGCGGCGTCGCAGCGGCGGAACGATGAGCTGGACGGTGTTGAGTCGATAGAGAAGGTCGCGCCGGAACAGTCCCTGGCGCTCGCGCAAGTCAAGGTCCATATTCGTGGCCGCAACAACCCGAGCTTCGGTCAGCGTTTCCTTTGTTCCGCCGACGCGCATGACCATCTTGTCCTCGATGACGCGCAGCAACTTGGCCTGCAGGGCAGGACTCATGTCGCCGATTTCATCAAGGAAGATGGTGCCGCTGCCGGCCAACTCGAACTTGCCCGGCCGCGCCGCGACCCCGGTGGCCGCGCCTGTCTCGACCCCGAAGAATTCGGCTTCAAGCAGGGTCTCCGGCACTGCCGCGCAGTTGACGACAACGAAGGGCTTGTCGGCGCGTGGGCCGGATTCGTGCAGGGCGCGAGCAATGAGTTCCTTGCCCGAGCCGCTCTCGCCGCGTATCAGGACTGGGACCGGAGCGGCAGCCATGCGCGCGACAATCCCGAGCAGGTCTCGCACGTCGCGGTTGCGGCCGACAACGCCACGGAACCGCAGCCCGGGAATCTGCGGTTCGCTGTCGGCTTCGATAGCCTTGAGCTCTCCCACTTCGGCGAGCGCGGGCGCGAGCGTGCCGGACACGACCTTCAGCACGCCGGCATCGATGCGCGACGCCAGCGGCTTTCCCCGCTGGAGCCAGATGAGACCGACTTCGCGGCCTTCCAGCTTGACCGGAAGTGTCATAGCTAGGTCGGTCTGCTTCACTGAATCCGACGCTGAACCACAGAGATCACGGAGACTCTGAGGGCGCGATTCGGACTCGGATTTGGCGCGCTCCGTGCTCTCCGTGGACTCAGTGGTTGGTTCGAGAACCTTTCTGCCAGTCAACCCAGGCAGGCTCGGATTGCCCCGCAGAGCAACCGCCCGGCCGCCAACCAGCACCACGCCTTGTTCGAACTGCAGGTTTTCACACAGCATCGAGAGGGCCTGCTCGATGAACTGCTCGGGCGCGAGGCCGAGCGCGGTGATGCTCAGGAGTCCCTGAAGCAGAGCTGCAGTGGAGTCGGTACGCATATCGAGACGGTAAAGCAGTCGGGTCGCCTCTTCGGCCTCCGCTACAACGGCAAGCCGCCGGAATGTCTGGGCTGCATCCTGCAGTAGCGTACGGGCCTCTTCCCACCGATGGGCTTCGAATAGCTGACGGCCGCGCTGAAGCCGGGTGAGGGCGAGCTCGTACGTATCACCGAGCGGTTGCAGGCAATTCTCGGACCGGCTGAAAAGCGCCAGGGCCTCGTCCGATTGGCCGCGGGCTGCGGACAGCAGCGCCTGAACGCGCAGTGCCTCACCTTGGTCTGTCGGCAAATTCAGGTCGGTCGCATGACACTCAGCCTGAGCGACCATCTCACCGGCAGCATCGATCATGCCCCGAGCCAATGCGAGCTCGGCCCGGCGGCAGCAGACGGTCGCGAGCACGCGGCGGTCTTTGGCCGCTTCGCACAGCCGGGCGGCTTCGCTCAGAACGTCCTCTGCCAAAGCCAGGTCTCCGCGGCGGAAGTAAGTCCAGCCCAGATTCAAGAGTGCCTCTCGGTACACTCCTCCGGCTCGGCGGTTTTGCCGTTCTGCTTCGACAACTGCGCGGAACATAAACGCGGCGGCGTCATAATCGGACCGCTTCAGTGAAAGCTCGCCGAGCGCCATTCGAGCCGAAGCAAGCGGGTCGTTGAACTCGTGCTCCTCGCAGAGCGCCATCGCCCGATGGAAGTTCTCGGTCGCCTCGGTCCAGCGGCCCATGGCGGCGAGGGTCCAGCCAATGTTGTACAGGCTCGTGGCCCGGCCATGCGCATCTCCGACTTTGGTGTTTGCTTCCAGGCATTGCCGATAGCACTCAAGCGCCTTCTCAAGATCGCCCCGTAGAGCATGAGCGCACGCAAGCTGATTCAGTGCCGACCGCTCGCCCTTCCCAAATCCGATTTGCCGGGAGATCTCCAGGTACTCCTCGAAGCACTCAAGCGCGGACTGGTGCTCGCCGCGCTGCTCGTGCATGCACCCAACAAGATTGAGTCCGCATGCGCGAACTCGCCGGTCGCCGGTTGCGTCCGCGACCTTGAACACCATCTCGGCGTAGCGCGCCGCACCGTCGAGGTCGCCGGCCCGGCGGAGCAGCTCGCCGAGCATGTGCGCGGCCCGGCCGCCTTCGTTGGGCCGACCGGCGGCGTCGGCTTCAGCTACAACCTGTTCCAGCAGCGGCCTGACCGTAACCGGGTCGCTCAGCCAGAGTTCCTCGGCGAGACCCAACGTGGCTTCGACCCGCTCTGCCGGAGTCGAGGCCGCGGCCAACTGCGCACGCAGAGCCTGCAGCTTGTCAGGAGGGACACTCGCATCACTCATCGGAACCGAGGTGAGCATAATGCCGACCTTTGCCAAGTCAAGCGTGCTCGCTACCCGGCAGAGGGGAATAGGGATTGGGAATCGGGAGTCGGATTCCGGAGTGGTGCTGGTGGGCTGGGAAACTGGGGATTCAGGCCTGAGGAATGAGGAGTGAAGAATTCGATTTCGAATGCCGGAGGATGCCGCGCCCGTCACCCGCTGCACGAGTCAAGACGGGAACTGGTTGACAGACGCCGCCCGGTAACTAACATTCACTGATGTCTCAACTGCTTCGGTTTCTCACCCACGACGTTTCGCTCAAGATCGTCGCCCTGTTTATCGCCGGGTTCTTCTGGGTAGTCGCGGTCCTCGACCGGACGTACGATGTGCGGGTGACGGTGCCGGTCACGGCGGCCCGCTCCGATGCCAAACAGGTCATCCCGGACCTCGACGTGAAGAACACGGTCGTGACGCTCGAAGGCAAAGGCCGGGACCTGCTCGGCGTGAAACTCCGGCAACTCGGCTTCCGGGTGGAGATTCCCGACGGGAAGGTCGGCACCCGTCAACTCCAACTCTCCCCGGCCGCCCTCAAGCTACCGCCGGACGTGCGGGTTCGAACGCTGGACCCGGACAACGTGGAGCTGAAACTCAGCGCGGCGTCGAGCCGCATGGTCGGAGTGCAGGTTCCGACCCGGGGACAGCCTCCGAGCGGCATCTCGCTGTCGGTCAACGAGCCGCCGGCCCGGGTGAAGCTGTCCGGGACCGAGGAAGATCTCAAAGTCGCGTCGGCTCTGGCGACCGAGACTCTCGATCTTGCCGGCGTAACTGCGCCGGGTCGCCGTCGCCTCAAGGTCGTACCGCCGGAGGACGGGCGCTACTCGGTCGAGCCGGAGTCGGTAGACGTGGTTATCGAGCTGGAGAAGGAAGGCGCGCGGATATTCCTCGGCCTGCCGGTCAGGCCCGTCGGGGCCGATGCCCGGCGCGTTGAGATCGACCCGACCGAGGCGCAGATTGCAGTGGCGGGCCCGGAATCGAGAATCGGCTCGCTCAAGCAGTCCGACATTACCGCCCAGGTCAGAGTCTCGGGTCTCGGGCCGGGCGACTACCAGCTCGCTGCGGAAATCACGCTTCCGCCGGGCTTTCACATGGTCAAATGCGAACCGCAGTTCTTCGACGTCACCGTCAAGTAGGCGTCAGCCCCACACGACCCCTTGACCACTAGACCACTGGACCACTCCTCTTCCCTCTGCCTCGGCATCGAGACCTCTTGTGACGAAACGGCGGCCAGCGTCGTCAGCGGACGGGCAACCGTCCTCTCCAGCATCGTGTCATCACAAATGGTGCACGCCGACTACGGCGGT
>CAZVCQ010000047.1:0-11804 GCA_964626085.1 uncultured bacterium | reverse complement strand
GACCGCGATGGCTCGCAGCCCAGCGGATCGAGCTATCGCTGTGGAACCGACTCACCCTCGGGGGCGCACTGATGAGCGTAACATCCTGGGACGAACTCCAGCCGCGGCAGCTAGGCGGCCTCGTGAACCCGCTCATCCCCATCTACCTGACTGCTGCGAATACGAGCATGACCGACAACCTCCTCGTCGGCTGGGATGCGGTCTGCTACCTACCGCGCACGAAGCTCTACGCCCAGCTCTTCCTCGACAACTACGAATTCAACACGCGCAAGATATCGCCGAACGCGACAGGCACACAGGTTGGCGTCTACTGGGCGCCGAATCTCCCCATGGAAGCGCGGCTCGAATATGCCCGGGTCACGGCGTTCACTTACTACCACCGAGTTCACTACATCATGTACGAGAACTACCTGACCACGATGGGCCATCCCCTCGGCCCGGATGCCGACCAGATCTTCGCCACGGTAAGCACAACCCCGAACGGCTGGTTGAAGGTCAACATCGGGGCCGACTACACGCGCCGTGGCTACCATAACCGCGGCGACTACCTGCGCAAGAGCTTCAAGGACACGCTGGACTGGCCCTACCTGCGCCAGCACGATGAGTTCCCGACCCGCGGATGGGACACACTGTCGGGCGCCCTCACCGAAGAAGTGGACAGGACCCTGCGGTTTGCACCCGGCGTCGAAATCCGGGCGATGCGCGACCTGTTCGTTTCCCTGTCAATCGGCCTGTGGCACAGCCAGAACTATCTGGGAGAAATCGGCAAGAACCAAGACGGTGTCGACCTTGCACTCAAGGTCGAATACAGATACTAGGCCTGGAAGCAACTGGATCCTCCGCGGGTGTGGATCGCGTACCAAGTCCGCCAGGAGCTTTGGTTTGGGAACCCGGACCGGACAAGGACGCAGCCCAGAACCGAGTCAAAGGCTAGAGCTTGCGCCAGACAGGGACGGATCACGCGAGGAGACAGATCGTCAAGTCCATCACGACAGAGGCAACGTCAGTACCACATGTCCCTGCCAGTCGGTCGGCTCCTGTACATCCTGAGAGAATGGCTCGGACTCATCCGCTGGCGATGGCGAGACTAGCTTTGACGCTGGCTGCGACCATGGCCCTCACCACGGCCGCCGGCCTTGAGGGAGTACCGACGGACTCAAGGCTGTACGATGACTTTGACCTGCTCAAGACCTCGGGACTCATCCACTCTATGCCCCCGACGAGCAGACCTTGGACCCGGGGCGAGTGCGTGAAGCTGCTGCTTGAAGCGCAAAACGGGAGCCAAAGCGCTCTCGGCCCATCGCAGCGGGCAGCCCTCGACCGCCTTGAGTTCGAGTTCGGCTCGGAGTTGCCGGCTCTGCCGGCCCGCCGACCCTCCGTCCACATACCGATTCCCGACCTCGGCGTTGCCCAGGCTCGCTGCGACTTCTTCTCCCGCGCCGGGGCTACTCTGGACACACAGCACCTATCGCTAGGTGCCGTTATCAACAACCGGCCCGGTGACAACTTTGCTTTCTACGAACGGTTCGCGCTGACCACCTGGAACCCAAAGATTGTCGAAACCTCACTTGTGCCGGACTCCTCCGGCTTGCACATCCCAGGCACGCGGGTCCTGCCTTGGCGCGACCTGGTCACGCTCGAGACCGAGCTTGCCTACCTCGCGTTCCGGCTCCCATGGCTCCGCCTTGAGTTCGGCCGGGATGAGTTCGTATGGGGTCCAGGCTTCACCGGTTCAGTGTTGCTCGACGACACCGCGCCCTCGCTCGACCACATCCAACTCTGCGCCGACTATCGCAGCTTCAAGTTCCTCACCTTCACCTCGCTGCTCTCCCGCTGGGGTACGAAGCCGCGCTTCCTCGCCGCCCAACGCATCGAGCTTTCACTCTGGAACCGAGTGACCCTGGGCGGCGCGATGATGGTTGTCTCAACGTGGGACAAACTGCGGCCCGCCAAGCTCGGCGGGCTCATCAACCCGCTCATACCGGTGCTCCTGAACCAGGCAACAGCCGCGTATGGAAGCAACTCTCTCATTGGCTGGGACGCCGTCTACTACCTGTCGCGCACGAAGGTCTACGGGCAACTATTCGTCGATGACTACAATTGCGATCAGTGGGGCCCGGACGAAGTAGGTGTCCAAGTCGGCGCACACTGGGCTCCAAGCCTGCCGGTTGAGGCGCGTTTCGAATACACGCGCATCACCGCGTACACCTACTACCATCGGATTCACTCTACCATGTTCGAGAACTACCTGAGCACGATGGGCCACCCGCTTGGGCCGGATGCTGACCAGCTCTTCGCCGCAGTGAACATCATCCCGAACGACTGGCTGAAGGTCGATATCGGGGCCGATTACACTCGTCGTGGGTACCACAACCGGGGCGACTACCTGCGCAAGAGCTACAAGAACCCCGAAGACACGGTCTACTTGCGTCACCACGACGAGTTCCCGACCCGCGGCTGGGACACAATTCCGGACCCAGACACAGTGATTGAGGAGGTAGACAAGACCGTGCGACTCAGCCCCGGACTCGAGATCAGACCCCTGCGTGACCTGTTCGTGTCCATATCCGTCGGGCTCTGGCACAGCCAGAATTACAGGGGAGGAATCGGTCTCAACAAGAACGGCGTTGACCTTGCGCTGAAGGTCGAGTACCGGTACTGAACAGATGGGCTAGGGATTAGGGACTGCGGACTGGGGACGAGCCAGAACCCGACCGATGACCGCCTCAATAACTTGAACTGAGACCGCGCCGAGCCGAGCCAGTCGCGGGGGGTCACACGTCACGTCCAGCACTGTTGACGGCACGTCGTTACCGCACAGCCCCGCGTCCATCGCTACGTCTACCTGTTCGAGCAATGACGAATCGACTGCTGCGAATCGGCTCGTTGCCGGCTCGCCATGCAGGTTTGCGCTCGTGCCGGCAATCGGCGCCCCCAGTTCCTCAATCAGGTCGCGTGCCACAGGGTGCCCGACTACCCTAATGCCGATGGTCTGGCCGCCGCCGGCCACGATGTCAGGCACCTGGGCTGTCCGCTGGAAGACGAGAGCCAACGGGCCAGGCCAGAACCGGCTGATGAGCGGCTGCACCCATTCCGGGACCTCGGCCACGTATTCAAGCATCTGGATCGGCGAGGCGCAGTGTGCCAAGAGCGGTTGCGACGGCTCTCGGTTCTTAAGGGCAAACACGCGCCCGACTGCCTCAGCATTCCTGATGTCAGCGCCGACTCCATATACAGTTTCGGTCGGGAAGACGGTGACGCCGCCGTTACGCAGTATCCGGGCCGCCTGCTGGATCGTGTCAGGCGAGTACGAAGGCGGCTCCGCCTTCAGAACCAGGGGCATCTGGGAGAATGACGAAGTCCGAATGACGAATGACGAATGATGCGGCCGACGGACGAGAGTCTCAATCCTAGTGCCTTTGTGTCTTTGTGGTTCATCTGCCGGCTCTGTCAGGAAGGCAGGCCGGGTTCGATTGCGGTGATTAGAAACGGCTGGCCGTCCATCTCGATGCCGTCACCGGGCTTGCGGCCGAGCAGAAGCTGGGCAAATGGAGAAAGGTAGGAAATCACACCGTGGTCCGTGTCTGCATCCCACGGGCCGAGTATCGAGTACTCCATCACATTCCCGGCGCCGTTGTCCAACCGCACCCGACATCCGACCGAGACTTCTGAGGTATCCACGTCTGACGCGGTGACGGGCCGCGCCCGTGCAATCTCGTCGCGCAACCGTTTGACCCTGGCCATCAGCCGTCCCTGTTTCTCCTTCGCGGCCTTGTACTCATAGTTCTCGCTCAGGTCCCCATGCGCGCGCGCCCGGGCGATTTCGTCGGCAGTCTTGGGTATCTCCACTGCGGTGAGCTGGTACAGCTCCTTCTTCGCCTTGTCCAGCCCGCGCACGGTCGTGTACACGACGTTGTCACCGGTGCCCTCATCAAGGTTCGGATACTTCGTCACGACCAGTTGGCCGATCTCGTCGGCGATGTAGCCGTCGAGAATCCGCGCCCGGCCGACCCGGGCAAGCCACCGCCCGGCCTCGGCTTCATCCATCTGCTCCAGCGCCGACTGCACCAACCGGTAGTCGGCGTGAATCAAGACGGCGCGGAACTTACTCCAATGGGGCTTGTACCCGATCGATTCGAGCAGGTCCAGGACGCGCGTGACCACACCCTTCGGGTCGCCGAATCCCAGGCGCTCGGAATGCTCCACCAGCCAGAGAAACGCCTCGGGGTTCTGGCGATAGTCAGTCACCGTCTCCTCAAGCAGAGCCTGCCATTCCCGGGGATGCTTTGCGGCCAGTTCCTTCTCGATGATGGCCCGGGCGCGGCCGTCCTTTCCGACTGAGAAAACGGCCGCGTACAACTGGTGCCAGTCGTCCGGCCGTGCGCTGACCAGCGTTTCGAGGAAGCGCCTTCGTTCCGAGAAGGTCGCGAGCTTCGAGTATGCCTCCAGCACGCCGGCACGTTCCATGTGCGCCAACTGGTCGGCGTCAACCTCCTGACGGAGCCGTTTGGCCGCCTTGGCCGGCTTGCTCTCAGTCACCACCGCCGGCGTCTCTTCCCACTGGAATGTCTTGGCCGGCGCGGTCTTGGACACGATATGTGGGTCCTTGCCCAGTTCGCGGCGCGCCTTAGTCCAGAAACTGCCCCAATCCTCGCCCCCGACTACCTGCGCCATCGCTTCCTGCAGCTCCCTCACCGACATCGCCCTGCCCGTATCCCGTAGCAGGAGCGCGACCACCTGTCCAGGCCGGGAAGCGGCGGCGTCAAGCAGCTTCTGCCGCTTCTGGCCGAGCAAGGCGTAGAAGCCGTCCGGTCTGCAGACTCTCAGGATCCGCTGGGCCGTACCGAGGTCCCATATCAGTTCGGCCCCTCGGTCGAAGTCGACCGTGACCTTATCCAACAGCAGATCAAGCTTCTTCACCCGCCCGGGACCGCGGTCGACATCGAGGACTCGAGTACCGGGCAGAAAGGCCAGATACCGGTCAAGCTTGGGCAATGACTCCCTCAGTGACTGCCCGTAGCCAACCCCGGACTTATGCAGCAGTTGCTCAATGTCCGGTACGTCTGAGTGAAGACGCTGCACGCATGCTACGATGGTGCGGGCCAGGGTCGCGTCATCCGCAGACACCGCCGCCTGCCGACGCAGAATCACGAACTCATCCGCGAATCTCTTCTGCTCGCGCAGCGAATCGGCCAGTAGCATCAGCATCAGCGCCATTGTTTCACGTGGGACCTGCCGGTCGGTCAGGTTGACTAGTTCCAGCAGTTGCTCATAAGGCACGTCGGCCTCGACTAGTTCCAGCCAGGTCGTCTCCATCTCACCGTACTGCTTCTGCCAGAATTGTGTGCGGAACTTCCGGGTCATCTCTTCCATACGGTGCCAGTAGCATAGAGCCCACCCCGGCCAAGTCAAGAATCGGCGGTCTGCCGTCAACCACGCTTGACTTCCGCGCGCGCAGCGCTAAATTCCTGATGAACCTGCGGTCTTGGCGACTGGTGCAGGACTGCACGTTTGCAGATCAGAATAAACCAAAAAGGAAGGTAAGCAGGCATGAAACGCGTACTGCTAACGGTCGCACTCGCTGCCATCATGCTGTCAGCGCTCAGTTGCGCGACAGTATTGGTCACCGCGCCGCCCGGCTCGAACGTGAAGCTCCTTGAGGAGATATCACCGGCGCCATCGAGAATCGAGTATAAGAACTGGTACTTCTTGTTCGGGCTGGTCCCGATTACGGACAACAGCACGGCGGACGTCATCGCCAAGCATCAGTTTAAGGAAGTCCGTGTCAAGACCTACCAGGGTGTGTTGGACTTCGTAATCAGCTACGTCACTTCAGGGATCATCTGGACGAACACAGTCGCGATAGAAGGCAATCTCAAGTAGCTGACACTCCGATTTGTACGGAGCAGGGCATTGCCCTGCTCCTCTTTTCTTACGCCCCTTGGAGAGACACCGGCCCAGTTACCGGCAGCAGGCCTTCAGCCGACTGCCGGTCCGGTCGTCAGTTGTCGGTACTTCATCCAGGCCGGGAACACGCCGCCGGCCTTACAACTGGCCGGGCAGAGATCAGTCAGTATGCCAGCAGTCGTGCCGGTTCTAAATGGAACCGGCACAACTTCGAGCCTATCGGACTACTTGTCTTGGCCGACTGTGTCGGCTCGCTCAACCCCCAAGGTGGTAGAAAATGCCGAAGTTGATTCCGAGCGGGAAGCCGCGCGTACCGACGTATCCACCCGGCCAACTGATGACGTAGTACGCTGCCTGTACCTCTCCCCGTAGGTTCCAGTTCTTTGTCAAAGGCTGCATCAGGCCGCCGAAGACTTCCACGCCGGGCCCTCCCCACGCCGTGTAGCCGTAGGCGGACCAGGACTGGTAACCGACACCGGCACCGACATACGGTCGGGCCGGCCAACTGATGATCTCGATCCGGTTGTCGAGCAGGTAGGTCCCACGCAACCCAATCGCGGAGTAGTAGCCGATCCAACTCAGCTTGGCGGACAAGTCGAGGTTGTCACTAGGCCAGTACTCAATAGTCGGGCCGAACCCGACAGAACCTCCCTGCAAACCCAGCGCCACGCGCTTGGCATAGACGAACTCCTCCGCTTGGGTGAACGTCGGCAGTCCGAACATGACGACGCAAACAGCGACCACGAACAGCAACGACACTGACTTTTTCACAGGCTATCCTCCTTGTCCGTTTCCTTAGTGCTGAACCGAATGGACCGAGAACCGCGGGCGGGCTTCCGACTGCCTACCCCATTTGTCAGACCAGCGCGGGACTCGATCATGACGGATGGGATTCTAGCTTCTCAGACGGGGCGTGTCAAATGCACGGCTCCGGCTGGGGTCGGGAAACTCCCAATCCCGTGCCCTGAACCGGAATCCGTAGTCCGTGTGGTCTACGGATAGCCGGTCCTTCTCGGCGCTCTTTGCATCCTTGGCGGTTCCACGTCGGCTTCCGGGCCTCTCCGCGCCGTTTGACAGCGCCGCGCGGTGGCCTACGATTTCAGGATGGCTCGAACCGCCGGTACGCTTCCGGCCGTCCGAGAAGCCAGTTTGAACCACACGGAGGAAACATACCGATGAACTATTCAGCGACCGAGATAATGGAAATGGCCGTCGATACCGAGAAAGGCGGCAAGCTCTTCTATGAGACTGTGGCAGCACAGACCAAAGACGACAATCTGAAAGGCCTGTTCTCGTACCTTGCAGGCGAAGAGAACAAACACATCCGCGTCTTCGAAGACATCGCCAAGACCGTCAAAGTCGCGGCGGACGAGGAACCGGCCGACTGGGAGGAAGTCTCGCTCTACCTGAAGGCTGTGACCGATTCGCGCTACTTCCTCGGCCCGGACAAGGCGCTTTCCTTGGCCAAGGACGCAAAGAGCACTTCGCAGGCGGTCAAGCTGGCTCTGGCATTCGAGAAAAAGACACTGGTTTTCTACCTTGAGGCAACCGACATGGTCCCGGCCCTGAACCGGCCCGCAATCGAGAGTCTGGTTCGAGAAGAAAGGGCTCACGTGCGCAAGCTGACCGGATTCCTGCAGACCTGCCAGAAATGACCGACCCTGAGACTCTGGCCGCGCTGGCAACCGCCGTAGAGGCTGAGAAGCGGAGCCTCCGCAACTACCTGGGATTCGCCTGGAACACCCGCGACAGCTCGGGCAAGCAGATGTTCGTCCGGCTCGCCACCGACGAGTTTGAGCACATGCGACTCCTTGAGACGCAACAGGCGAACCTTGCGCAGTCGGGCGTGTGGCAGCCGGCCTCCGTAGACGCAACCGTCATTGAGCGAATCGTTCCCCGGCTTTCCGACAAGTCCCTGCGCATCCGCGGGGCCGAAGGCCAGAACCAGCTCTCGGCCCTCAATACCGCTCTCGACCTTGAGCGGTCGGCCCAGACGTTCTACGAAGAACAGAGCCGGAAGGTGCAGGCCGAATCCGCTCGCGCGATGTTCGCCCGCCTGGCCGAGATGGAAGCCGCCCACTACGCCCTGCTGCAGGCTGAGATTGACAATATCCAGCAGACCGGGTTCTGGTTCGGCCTGCCCGAGTTCACTCTGGAATCGGAACGATAGAACAGGGGCGGCCGTCAGGCCACCCCTGTAGTTTCTGGACCAGGTATCTCAGGAGACCGGGACTCTGCGCTCCTTGCACTCGATACCGAGACGCGTCAGTTCAGCCAGCACCGGCTCGTAGATTTCCGGCACCACCGGAATCTGCACGCCGGTCAGCTTCAATTCCCCGTGCAGAATCATCCGCACCCCAATCGCCGCGGGCAGGCTGACGGTCCGCGCCATCGCCGAGTCGCCATTGGGCTCTCCGAACGCAATCAGTGTGGAGTAAACTCTCTCAGATTGAGGCTTGGGGCTTGAGGCTTGGGGCTTCTCAGTAATGAACTCATGGTGCAAGACAATCATGTCCCGCTCTCCGGCCCTGTAGATCATCCGGTCGAGCATCTGCTTGGCGAGGATGTCGAGGTTTGAGCCCTCCTGGAGCCCGATGGACTTTTCATCGAACAGCCCGAGCCAGGCGAACCGCTCGATAACCGGGTCACTCTCTCTCATCCCCAGCCGCGCGGCTACGTCGGCACGCAGTGTGCCGGACCCCGGCGCGTATCCGCGCAGCCACGCAGCCGGCGTCAAGTCCGCGATGCCGGTTCGGACTGAATCGTCTTTCAGCACACCGAGGTCGGCAATCGTCTTTAGCGTGGCGCACCAGCCCGCGTTGCGCAGAGTTCCACGAAGCATGGTCCGCACGCCCTTGAGGCCGTAGAGCTCGATGTAGGGCAGCGAGTTGCGGTTCGGATACGCCTCGAACTCGAACCCGTCGGCCACTTTCAGGGGCCAACGGTGGCCGAACAAGTCCGCGCCCGGTACAAAGACCTCCTTGCCGTCTTTGAGATAGCGCGCGTCGTTCCTGCCCGCCATCACCACGCCCTTGGGGCTCCACGAGAACTTGTAGCCCAGCGGGTTGTCATTCGCCTCGGGCGCGGGCAGACCGCCGCAGTAGGACATGAAGCTGGTCACGGTTCCGCCGGCCCGCTGCACCTCATGGATGATCTTCATGGCCGACATGTGGTCGATGCCCGGATCCAGCCCGATCTCGTTCAGGATTATGACGCCGGCCGTCTTGGCCTGCGCGTCCAAGGCTCGCATCGCGTCACTCACGTAGGACGTGGTCACGAGCGGCTTGCGGTGTTTCAGACAGTGGTTTGCCACCTTCACATGGTAGGTGTAGGGCAGCAGACTGACCGCCAGGTCGCTTTCGCTCACCAGCCGGCCGAGCGCGGCGTCATCGTCGACATTAAGAGCCAGCGCCCTCCCGCGCTCGTGCGTGCCGACCAGTTCCTGCGCCTTGGACACGGTGCGGCTGGCAACAACGACCTCGAAGTCTGGCACGTTCAGTAGATAGCGGACCATCGGCCGGGACACAAGTCCGGCCCCCAGTACGAGTATTCTCTTCATCCAGCTACTCCTTTGCGGTGGGACGATACTGACCGCACGTCGCCCTCACCCCTTCCCTCTCCCCCTGGGAGAGGGCGAAAGGTGAGGAAATTGGACCTTGGTTCATGTGGACTTGACTGGTCATTGGAGCTTGGCGCTTGGTCACTTCTGCAGATACTTCTCGATGTAACGGTATTCGGGGGTCAGCTTTCCGCGGTGCAGAATCAGTGCCCGGCGTATCGGCCCGGGCAGGTTCAGTTTGCTGAGCGGCCGGCCGAAATCGGTACGGGCAATCGCCGGCATGAAAGGCATCAGCGCGACCCCAAACTCGCGCGACGAGCCGAACGGCAACTCGCAGGGCAGATTGTCAACGGTCATGAACAACATGCCAGCGCCATCGACCCCATCGTGGACCGACCCGGTTTCGGGCTCATAGACGTAGAACGGCTCGCCCGGCTGAGTTGCCTTGACCGTCGCCTCGATGGAACCACCGATGTCACACGATATGTCGCCAATGACGGCGAGCTTCGGCGAGGGACATGACTGAATTGCCCGGCAATTCGGATCGTGTCCCGAGCCTCCATAAGCCTGCTTCAGCCAGTCCTTCGTGACCAGCCGCGGGTAACGGACATCCCAGTAGATGCAGTTCGTCAGAACCGTGAGGTGCGGCAGGTGGTCTTCGAATCGCGAGCGATAGAGCTCCGGGTGGCCGAAGTACTCCTTCAGGTCGAACCGGTGTCCAATCTCCTTCGGCTCGACCATGTGTTCCTCACGGAACATTACGCGGTAGACGGCGCGCGGGTCACCTTTGGCCGCCAGTGCCGGCAGGTCAACCGGCTCGACCTCGGTCGCGCCGAGCGCGTCGAGGATCTCCCATGCACCCTTGGCCACGTGCCCATAGCCGGTGACGCCGACCACGAACGGCGACAGCTCAGCCGGCAGGCCCAGCTCCACGATGTCGCGGCCGACCTCCGCAATCGCCGCCTTGGCCAGGTTCACGCGGCCATACTCGTGTGCCAGCCGCACCCGACTCAACGGCGTCTTCATTCCATGCACTTCCAGCCGCTTGCCCAACCCGGCCAGCGTGTCAATCATCCCGGCGATGCCCGCAAACCGGCCGAAGAACACCAGCCGTCTTCCCACCTCGTCCGTCATCTTCTCGTAGTCAATCAACGAACAGCCCAGCTCCATCATCCGCCTTAGCATCGGCATGTTGTAATGCTGGCCCTTGATGACGTGGGCGAAGAAGATGTACGTGTGCCCGGGCAGGAAGACCGATTCCGGGATCTCCTTGATGCCCAGCACGACCGGGCATCCGGACAGGTCATCGCCGATCTCTGCTCCAACCCCGTGGAACTCGGCATCGCTGAACGTCCGTATCTCCGAACGCTGTACCACGAACGAAAGCCCCTGCTCACCGATGAGCTGACCCACCTGCTCCGGAATCAATGGCGATCGGCGCTCCCAGATGCTCTTGTCCTCGCGCCGGATGCCGATGCAGGCAGGCTGAGATTGCTTGTCCATGAAGGCGGATATTATACGACTCGACGAACCCAAGTCAAAGCAACCACGAGGTCCGCAGACCGGAATCGAACCGCTGATGTTCGGAGAGAACTATCCGCAGATTGCGCAGACGGCGCAGATTTCCTGGGCGGGGACATGACCGGAATCGGCTCGGAGATTCCGGATCGTGTCCCAAGCCCGTCCGGCGACCGTCACTGGAAACTGAAAACTGGTACCTGGTAACTCGCGTCTAACGTTTCGGCCTCGGGTCGGGCGGGAAGGACCGGGCAAGTCCGCGGAAGCGGGCAAGGACGATTCCGGCGAGCTTCCACGGGAAGGAGGTGTTGAGAGTGCTCGGCACTCAGTCAGCGGCTCGGACAAGCTCCTCGGCCTTTGCGACGAAGCGACGTGCTCCGGCCAGCAGATCTTCGAGGTCGGTCAACTCGAGCTGTACGTAGTCTCCATAGTCGCTTTCCAGACGTTCGTCGAATGCCGCATCAATGAACTCAGCTAGTTCCATCGGAAAGAGACCCGTCTTAACGAACTCACGGCGGAACAGACCGATGATGCCTGTGTGCCGTGACGAGGACAGCCCCTTGGTTATCAGCAGCGCCGTAGCAGCATAGAACATGGCGTAGTAGATTCGATTGGCAGCAGCAGGCAATCGCGCCTGGTCCAAAAGCAGCCGTGCATCCTGAATGGTCTCGCCGGCTCGCGTCATTCGATAGTCGGCCAGTTCCCGCTGTGGCTGCTTCAAACCTCGACTCCTTCCGCCGCGACATTCTGCAAGAGCGGCGTTACGCGAAACCGCGTGCTGCCGTAGTCCGACTCGGAGAAGACGACCGGCTGAAGCAGA
>CAZVCQ010000046.1:0-11859 GCA_964626085.1 uncultured bacterium | reverse complement strand
TGTAACCCATGTCCTGATAATAAAGTGTAACCCATGTCCCGTTCGCGCCACGGGGGAGGTGTAGGAGGGGTCGGAAAGGGAAGAGGGGCTAGGGGCTTGGGAATAGGGGAGTTAGGACCTTTCCCTTAGGCCGACGGAATGTGTGCTATAATACACATGGAGCCTCGGGAATGAGCGGCAATTCCGCCCGCCCGCGCCCTGTGTTCGCCTTCGTCATGCATCGTTCCGCGCCTATCGCTCATCGCTCTTGTCCGAACTCGACCATCCAGTCATGCCGCGACTTGCCGGCTTCAGTCTGACCTGTGCGGGAAGCGTGCCTGCCAGCCGGCTGGTTCGGCTAGAACTCGATGACCAGTCCGCCAACCGGGAACAGACGGAACTGATAGAGGGTATCGCGCCGGCCGCTGCTGGAGTAATGGTAGTCCCAGACGTTGGCGCGGTCGTAGACGTTTTGAATCTCGATGTACCAGGCAACACTCCAGCGGTTGAAGATGAACTTGTGGTCCCAGCGGATATCCAGTCGGTGATAGGCGGGCAGCCGTTCCGAGCGCAGGAGGGCGTCGTTCTCAACCCAGCGTCTTGTTTCGGGTATCCACTCCTGCGGCGTGTACGGCCGGCCGCCGAGGTAGCGGAAGCGCATTCCGATGTCGGCTTCGTCGGACAGGAGCAGCGCTCCGACCGTGTAGCGGAACCAGCCCGGTAGCCGTTGATACGAGCCGTACTGCCGGAATGGAACCTTGTACGCACCCATCGCGGTGATGACTTGACCATAGTCGAATTCGCCCGGGATCGTCCGGCTGGAGTCGCGCGGGTGGACGAGGCGCGAGCGAGAGAAGGAGCAGGACAAAGCGCCGTACCAGTTGCGCGAGTTCTTCTTCTGCAGGAACAGCTCGATTCCCTGCGCGTAGCCCCGGCCCTTGTCAACCCAGGCCTCGTTGGCGTCATAGGGGTCGGCGGTGGTCCATGCCTGCGGGATCAGCACGCCGGTCAGGTTCTTGCGATAGACCTCGACCGACACGCGGCTGTCATCGTCAATTGCACGCTCGACTCGGAAGACGTAGTGGTCCGAACGCTGGTCACGGAGGTGGGAGTTGGCGGTGTCCCGGGCGAGAATCCAGAACGGCGGTGATTGATAGTGCAGGCCGAACCCGAGGCCGAACACCAGGCCGGCCAGAACCGGGTCGGTGGTGAGCCCAAACCGGGGGGAGACGCTGGAACTGCCGGTGAAGTCGAAGCAGTCATAGCGCGCGCCGCCGAAGAGGCTGGCGCGGTCCAGGACGCGGATGCTGTGCTGCAGGTAGGCAGCGTACTTCCAGGCGGTGAAGGCGGACTCCATATCCACGGCATTCACCTTGGGTAGCCCGGTCATCGTGTCGATAACCGGATACCTGTCCCTGATGCTGCTGTCCGGGTTGTACTCGTAGAAGAACAGCGTGTCGGGCGCGGAGCACACCGCTTGGGAAAACGGCGTGTGGCTGGCCGAAATCCCGGCCTGGGTCTCGTGACCGGCAAGCCAACGGAACGTGGCGTCGTAGCGACCGGTATAGGCGTCCTCGCGGGCGAGCGCGTGGAACACGGTATCGGTCAGAGTCGTATCGGTGGTTTCCAGCACGTTGTAGTCGGCCCCGGTGCCGGACAGAAGCAGCCGTCCGTAGCCGGCGCTGCCGAACAGCATCTGCCACGATGCGCCGACCACCGCGCGTGTGGTCCGCTGGATGTCGTCGTTCGGTTCATCACCCAGTTGGCCGGGCTTGACCTCGACGTGGTCAGCCCCGTAGGCCGCCAGCACGGAAACGTCGTGCCCGGCCGCCGGCTTCAGGCTGAGTTTGAGCAGCCAGTCATCATAGTAGGGGACGGCGGTCGTACCATATACGTCGGCGGCAGCCAGCAGGCCGACAAAGCTCTTGTGATAGGAGCCGATATACGAGCCGACCCGGCCGGGCAAAGGTCCCTCCATGACCGCGCCGACGCCGAATACCCCGAGGTCAAGGCTGCCTTCGATATGGCGGGTCGAGCCGTCGCGCAGCGCGATGTCCATCACCGATGACGCGCGGTCGCCGTAGCGGGCCGGAAAGGCGCCGGCGATGAAGTTGACTTCGCGGATGAGCAGCGGGTTGAGCATGGTGACGCCGCCCTGGCCGTTGTACAGGCCGAAGTGATTGGGGTTGGCGACCTCGAAGCCGTCGATCAGGAGCAGGTTCTCATTGGGCCCGCCGCCGCGGACAATGACCTGGTTGTCCTCGTCGCCGGGCGAAACCACGCCGGGCAGAGACTGAACCACCCGTTGGATATCGCCGATGCCGCCGGGCTGCGCCTTGACCTCCTCGGTAGTGAAGCTGGTAGCGCTGACCGGTGCGTCCGGTGCCTTGGGAAAGTAGTCGGGACGAACACGGACTTCACCCAGCGCGATACGCGACGGCTCAAGGAGGAACGCGAGTTCGGTCGTTCGATTCGGGCGCACCACGATGGCGGTCTTCACCTGAGCGCGATAGCCCATGTAGGATGCCTCCAGCGAGTAGGTGCCGGCGGGCAGGTTCTCGACAAGAAAGTGACCGCTGCGATCGGCGGCCGCACCGGCTTCCCTGCCGATGACCACCACGTTGGCGCCGGCCAGGGGGGCGTGCGTCGAGGCGTCTCTGACGGTTCCGGTGACGGCTCCGTCCGGATCGGCGTGCAGCCACGCGAAAATGCCGGCCAGCAGGACGGCCGTGACAATTCGGGTGCCGGAGATCATCTAGTCTGGTGGTTTGGCTCGACCGGGCAGCAGCGATTCCCGCTCAGCAGCCGGCAGTGTCCACGACCGCAGGCGCGCGGTCTGTCTTGCGTGTCAACCAGGCGTTTGACGGCGTCAGGGGCTGCGTCCATTGCGGCAAGAGGATAGGTGTCGGTCGGGCGAAGTCAAGCAGGCGGCAGGCTGTGGGCGGCATTCGTGAAGACTTGACCGGCGCGAGTTGCCGCCATAACGTTAGAGCATGGCCCGCAGGCTTGCCTCCGGCATCATCGCCTTCATCGGCTATCTACTCTCTCCCCTGTCGTGGTGGAACGACACCTTCATCAATCTGCCGCTCGCGTATCTGTTCGCCAACCTTGTCAGTCTCGCCTCGCACCGGCTGTTCGCGCCGGCGATGATTCTCGGCTACTGGTTGAGCAACATCGCCGGCATACTGCTAATGGCGCAGGGCACGGCCGGCGTTGTCGGCGGTGACTCGCCACGACTGGGCAAGCGCCAACTCGTCTGGAGCCTGATTGCCGCCACCGGGTACACTCTGCTCATCGTCCTGCTGTTTGCCTTCGGTATCCTTAAGCCGCTCGGCGCGCTCCTCGGCCGCTAGCACGGGCACAGGGAACTGTGAGTTGGGAGTTAGCAGGTAGGAGTTACGAGTTCGGACGGCGGCGCTGCTGCGGCTAACTGACTAACTGCTACCCTGCTATCAACCGACGCGCCGCGCGCGTCCAACCGCGGTTGACAGCCAATCGTTGCATAGCGCCCGGAAACTGTCTACAATTAGCCGTGGAGTCGATTCCCAGCCCTCGCCGGCACCGTGACCGGCAGCACCGGCACGCGGCGGCGGAGCCCGGCCGCGTCCATACGGCGGGCCATCTGGTACGCCAGGCCCGGGCCGCCTTCTACCGGGAGGACGAGGACGAAGCGCTCGAGCTGCTGCTCGAAGCCCTGCATCTGGCGCCGACCAACCTGCACATCCACTACCTAGCCGCGCTCTGTGCCGACCTCCTATCCGAGGAAGACACGCTCGACGACGTGTGCGCCCACGCGCTCGAAACCGACTCCCGGCATCCCTATACGGTTGCGTGCGAGGCGGTCCGCTATCTCTACCTCTCGAACTTCTCCCGGGCCGAGGACCTGTTCAACCAGGCGCTGAGGCTGTTGCCCGGTGAACTCGACATCCAGATCGGGCTCGGAATCCTGCACGAATACTCGGGCGATGACGAGAAGGGAGCGGCCGCGTTCCGGCGGGCGATCGAGATCGACCCGAACAATGTCCGCGCGCGGGTCTCACTGGGCGTCGCCTACGCCATGAGCGGCGAGTATCAGAGCGCGCTGGAGGAGTACGTGCGGGCCAAGGCGATTGACCCGAGCATCGAGAATCCCCACGAGCGACTGGGCCGCGACTACTACCTGGACGGCATGATTGAAGAAGCGACCAGCGAATTCGGCCAGGCGATGAACGAGGAGCCGGACGAGCCAGCCGCCTACTTCTACCAGATGGACTGCTTCAACCGGCTGGGGCGTATCGATGAAGCGCTGGACCTCTACGGGTCCATCAAACAGCGGTTCGGCAACGAGCCGGAGCTGACCAGCGGATTCTACGAGTATTTCCACATGCGGCACGAGGCCCGGGCGGCCCTCGAAACGCTGGCCAGCCGCAACCCGGACGACCCGGACCTGCGCGTGCGGCTTTCCAATCTGCACCGCGAGACCGGCGAGCTCGACCAGGCAATCGCCGCGGCTGAGGCCGCGAACAAGCTGGACCCGGAGAGCCCCGAGACATTCGGGCTGCTGGGGTCGCTCTACTTCGAGCGCGCCGACTATCACCGGGCGATCGACGCCTGCCGCCGGGCGCTCCAGCTCAATCCTTACGACCAGTCAGCCTACGTAACGCTGGCCGATTCGCTGCTCTTCCTCGGCCGTAACGAGGAAGCGCAGACCACGGTCGAAGAGATGGAGCGCAACCGTCAGGTAGCCTGGCGGCGCTACCAGGATCGGTTCTCGGGTCAGGACCGCGCCGACGCAGGATTCTGACAAGACTTCGGTCAAGTCAGGAAACTGCGAAGAAATCTTTACAGACCGGGGAGGGGGTATATAATATTGTACTTGACTGGTGAGGCGGGAGACGGTTAGTCAGGCGGCTAAGAGCATCTCAACCTCCGCTAGCTCACTAGGATGAAGCCATTCTATGAGGTAGTCAAATAAAAGCCGCTTGAGTTCCACCCCGGCCGTCCCCGCCTCCTTTTTGGTTACCCTGAAATAAAACCAGCGAAAGTCAGCGCCGACCGAGGCGCTGTGCCAGTTGGATGGCGGCAAGCATCGACCCGGGCGAGGCAACGCCTTTGCCCGCTATGTCGAAGGCAACGCCGTGCAGGGGCGAGGTACGGATGCGACCAAGCCCGAGGGTGAGGTTGACCCCCCGGTCCCGGCCAAGCAGCTTGGCGGGAATCATCGCCTGGTCATGGTACATAGCAACATAGCCGTCGAACCGCGGAAGTAGTCTAGCGGTCAAGTGGTCTAGTGGTCTAGTGACGGAAATGGAGGCGACGGCTGCATCGGCAGGGACGGGGCCGACTGCATCTATGCCTGCCTTGCGGGCTCGGTCGACGCCGGCGGCGATACGTTCTTCCTCGCCGAGGCTGAACTCAGCCCCGTGTGGGTTGAACGCCATCACGCAGATTCGCGGCCGCTTCACACCAGTGTCGCACAGGAACTGGTTCAGCAGCCCTGTCTTCTCGGTGACCGCAGCAGACGTAATGTACCGACTGACGCGAGCCAGCGGCTCGTGGATAGTGACGAACACCACTTTGAACTTCGGCGTCCACGCGAGCATGGCGTGACGTTTGCTTCCCAGCCGCTCGGCCAGAAACTCGGTCTGGCCCGGCCACTTGAAGCCGGCCATGCGCAGCGCCTCCTTTGATACCGGCGCAGTGACGAGCGCGGAGACGCGATTCTCTCTAAGTTCCCTGACTCCGGCTTCGAGGCAGACAAGAGCGGCAGCGCCGCAGTTCCGCTGAGCCCGACCCATCTTGAAAACCCCAAACTGCCCGGCAACGTCCTCGACGCAGGACGGGTCGACATTGGTGCCGAGTCGCTTCTGCTCTCGTTCGAATACTCCGAGTGACCCGAACACGCGACAGCGCAGCCGCGGCATGTGAGATAATGACTTGAGTATGATTTCCGGCCCGATTCCGGCCGGATCGCCCATCGTGATGCTCAAAGGAAGGGAACGAGCGTGGGAACTTGGTCTGTTCATTCCCCTCCTCGTTCCGACTTTGTCATTTGTCCTTTGCACTTTAGACTTTCCTCTAGTAGTGGCTCAGCGTCCCGCTGCGGCGGGTGTAGCGGTCGATGACGGCAAATACGGCCAAGCCGAACACGACCCACACGACGCACAGCACCGCGACGCGCAGAAATGCCGTGCCGACCGAGAATCCCATCTGCTCGCCGATCAGGAAGTGCCGTGCAGTCATGATGCCGTAGGTGGTCGGGACCATCAGTGCCGCTTTCTGCATGAACACCGGCAAGACCGCGAGTGGGTACGCAATCGGCGTGACGACCATCAGCAGGCTCCCGAGCGCCTCGGAGATGAGCCAGCCCTGCTTGAAGAGGAGTGTCGTCGAGGCCATTATCATCCCGATGCCGTAGAGCGCGATGAGCATCAGTCCGATCATCGCCAGCGCCGGCAGCAGGCCGAGCGGGTTGACCTTGAGGCTGAAAACAGCCAGGATGAAGATCAGCTGCACCACGATCATCAGGAACTGGTGGAGTATCGAGTGCATCGACATCCCCATTGTGAAGATCCAGCGCGGGACCGGGGCGGCGAAGACCGCCTCGAGCGTACCGTACATCTGCTCCTTGCGCAGGCTGAAGCCCATCGCCCACAGCGCCATGTTCAGGAACCCGATGAAGACGTAGCCGATAGTGATGAAGCTGACGATGTCGGTTGTGCCGACGAGCTTGTACAGGTTCGGGGAAAACCGCCCCCCCACGAGCGCAACCCCATAGAGCACGTAGGGCAGCAGGTAGACGACCGGGTCAATCAGGCTGCGGACGAAGTCGAGCGGGTAGGTAAGTTCGAGCTTCCACTCTTTGATGTTCTCAGCCCACACCGCGTTGGCATAGTGCCGCAGCCGCCACGGAAGTGACGAGTACCGATTGTCGATTGCCGAATGTCCGGGTCCGGCATTCGTCATTCGGACACTATCCTTCGTCATTTCCTCTAGTGCATCCCCACGGTCCCGTCCTTGCGGGTCTTGCGTTCGAGCGCGACGAACGTGAAATAGCCGCCGACCAGCAGCACCGCGTCCATCCCGAGCAACACGCCGACGATCTTCCAGAGACCTACGTCGCGCTGGTTGAGCATGATGATCCCCCGGATAGCAACAAGCGCCCAGGTGAGCGGAATCAGCTTGCTGACGAACTCGGTGATGACGTTGACCTGCACCGGGTAGCGGATGGGCGAGAACAAAAAGAAGACCCATTCGAGCGTGTGGACCCAGCCGTGGACTTCCTTGATGAGCAGGGTGAATCCGGCAAAGGCGATCGCGAAGCCGTAGAACCCGACCATCAGCATGACCACGAGCAGCAGGACCGGCAGTACCTTGGCGACTGTGAAGGAGATGCCGAACGGCAGCAGGCTGATAATCGTCGCCTGCAGGAAGACGATGCAGGTCGTTACCGAAGCCTCGGCCAGGGTCTTGCCGATGAGAACGACCAGCGGGTGCGTGGGCGAGGCAATGATGTATTCCATCGTGCCCCAGTAGGTTTCTTCGCGCAGGCTGTTACCGACGCCCCAGAGCCCGGAGAAGACGAAGTTCGACACCATCGCGCCGATGAGGATGAAGGCCATGTAGTTACCCGACCCCGTTAGCTGCTGGAACGCCGCGCTCGAGCCGGAGCCGACGAGCGCCTTGCCCTGGAACAGGAACGGGAATACCCAGAGCACCGGGAAGATCGCCCAGAACACGACGATGACCGGGTACGAGAAGTAGATGCGTATCGTCTTGACCATCTCGGCCCGGATGACGAATGCGGTCGCAGCGAGGCTCATTGAGCTTCGGGCTTGTTTTCCGCCGTGTCCGCGCCGAGCGACGTGCCGGTCACGTACAGGAATACGTCTTCGAGCGTCGGCTGCTTGATATCGATGCCGAGAATCCGGCCGCCAGCGCGCAAGTGCTCGATTGCCTCGGACAACATCGTCTCGGCCCGCGGCGCAACGACCTTGATTGTGGTGACGCCATCGGCGAACTCGGACGCCACACGCTCGACCCCGGGCAGAGCCTGAATCGGCGCGATATCGGGCTGGCCCTGACAGCGGATTTCGAGCATCTCGGTATGCGGGATGTCGCGCTTGTACTGCCCGGGTGTCTTGACGTCGACGATCTTGCCCTTGTTGATGAAGGCAATCCGCTGGCAGAGTTCGTCCGCCTCGTCCATGTAGTGTGTGGTCAGGAGAATCGTCTTGCCCTGCTTCCGGTTCAGCTCATCCTTGATGAACTGGCGGATGAAACGAGCGAACTGCGGGTCGAGCCCGAGCGACGGCTCGTCGAGCAGGATGAGGTCAGGGTTATGGAGAATCGCCCGGGCCAGGCTGACTTTCTGTTTCATGCCCGATGAGTACCGCTCGAGCCGTTCGCGCTCGACTTCCTTGAGACCCAGCAGCTCAATCAGGTAGTCAATCCGCTTGTCCCGGGCCTTGCCGGTCAGACCGTACAGCGCGGCGAAGAAGTTGAGGTTGTCGCGGGCCGATAGCTTCCAGTAGAGCGTCCGTTCGCCCGACGTCAGGAGTCCGATGCGCTGACGGCAGTAAAGCGAGTCCTTGAAGGCGTCGTGCCCGAGCACTTTGATCGTCCCGGCATCGGGAATCAAGAGAGTCGCTATGCAGCGGACGAGGGTGGTCTTGCCGGCGCCATTCGGGCCGAGGAGTCCGAAGAGCTCGCCCCGGGGCAGCGTCAAAGTCGCGCCGTCCACCGCGCGCGTGATCTTCTTCTTGAGGCCCCGGCCGCGGCGGAAATTCTTAACCACCGCCTGTACCTCAAGCGCGGGTGCTGGGATTTCACTCATTGGCCATCCTTGTCCTCGTTCATCGCTTCCTCAATAGCCCGCTCCAATGCGTCCGCAGCGCCGTCCCATGTCCACTGCTTCGCCCACTCGACTGCCTGCTGCCCGAGCCTAGTACGCAGCGCTTCATCGGACAGCAGCTTCTCCAGCTTCCCGGCCAGCGCCGGTACGTCGCCGTACTCGTACATCAGGCCGTTGACGCCGTCCTTTGAGGAGTCGCGCAAACCGGGGGAATTCGCGACAATAACCGGCGTACCGCAGGCGTTCGCCTCCACTACGATCAGTCCCCAGCCTTCCTTTACCGAGTTCTCGACCAGCGCCGCGGCCCGGCGATACCAGTTCACCTTCTCCGCTTCCGGGACGAATCCGGTGAATCGGACCGCTTCGCCCAGTCCGAGCTTGGCGGCCAGCGCTTCCAGCCTGGGTTTGTCGTCGCCGTCCCCGACGATCACGGTCGTGAACTTCACGCCCCGTTGCTTCAGCAACCTTGCCGCCTGAAGCAGGTGGTCGGTCGCCTTGTATCGCTTGAGCCGGCCGACGTGCAGCACCAGCGGCTGGCGCGGTACCGAGGCATCGGGGCTGAATCGGCCGAAGTCGGTCCCGGGCGGGATCACAGCTATCCGGTCCGGGTGGATGCCGACCTTCACCGTATCCTGCTTTGAACTCTCGGAGAGCACTGCGAACCGGCACCGCTTGTATGCGAGCGGAATTATAGTTTCGGCCATCCACACGTAGGCCGCCATCGGTGGGAGAGCCTCGCGGAAGATGCTCCCCCGGAACAGGTGCATCAGGATGGCAAGGACCGGACGTTTCGTGTGCCACGGTGAATAGAACGGGATCTTGTTCAGGTCATCAATAACTACGTCCGCGTTCAGGGCGTCGGCGAGGCGACCGACCAGGTGCCCCGCCGTGAAGTTGAACGTGAACTTGCCGCCCGCACGGATGATTCTTATTCCCTCAACCACGTCCTCCGGCTCCGACCCGGCGAAGCGTTCACTGAGCAGGGTAACGTGGTGACCCCGATTGACCAGGCGCGAGAATATCTCCTGAAGGTAGACTTCGGCCCCGCCGGCCAACGGGTTCTTCGGGCAGCGCCAGTTCACAACCAGCAATCTCATGGACGCTCATATTATTCGCAGATGCAAGGCGGGTCAAGGATGCGGGTCAACGGCTGACTCGGGGAACGCCCAATCAGGGCTCACCGGATAGTCTCTCGTGCGGCATCAAGGCTCCTCGACTATCCGAGTGGAGGCATGAAAACCCGGCTCTGGGGGCGCGGGCGAGATGTTGCTTGTCGGGTCGGGCGTCAGGCAGCGGCGAAAGTCGGGGGATTGCAGCCGTTGAGGAATAGTGCCGTGCTGACTCGAACGAAAAGAGACACGGCGCACCGTGGGCACTGGTGCGCCGTGTCTTTTGTCTGTCCCCGTCGAGAGTGTTGACTGGTGAGGAGGGGACTTATGAGCGCTTCCTTCCCTGGAGAGAACCTCAGCTTGGCTCGGTCTGACTATCTAACTCTCAGGGCCCACCGCTATCCCAGCATGTGACCGGAATAGTGCAAGCGTCATGCCAAGTCGCTGGCAGCATGCACTCTTGCCCTAACGATCTGTTCTTCTGGGCCTTACGACGTCTCACCACCAAGTCACCGGGACCATGGTTCCCGCACGGAAACGGCTTGCTGCGTGAATCTGCTGCAGTAATATGCTGCGGCTGTCGTACTAGAGTTTGTGCTCGGCCATCTTGCGGCGCAGTGTGTCGCGGTGGATGCCAAGCAGTTCAGCGGCGTGAGTCTGGTTGTTTCCCGTCTTTTGGAGTGCTTCCTTGATGGCCTGGCGCTCGATATCCTGAAGGTTGAGTGTGCCAACCAGGGCTTGGAGCGGCCTCACGTCCGATGTTGAAGGCAGGCCAGGCGTGGCGATGGCGGCGTCGTCACGCGGGCCGGATGCGGGTAGGCTGGGTCGCGGGGTCTGGGTGTTGAGGAGTCGGACCATTCCCAGAGCCGGCATCACGTGGCCCAAACCGATCTCGGCGCTGCCGTCGTACTGGGCTCGTTCGTACGCGCGCTCGATGATGTTCCGGAGCGTGCGGATGTTACCGTCGAGCAACTGGTCACTGCCGTCAACGTGCTGTTGCACGACCTGGCGGATGAGTTTGACCGCAGTGCGCTCGATTCCCAGACGGCGTTTGTGTCGGGGATTGGCGTTCATTGTCTGGATGATGAAGCGGGCGAGGTCTTCGATGTCGGCCTCGACGTTTTCGGCCGGCTCGTTGTCCCAACGCTCGCGGATCGATGGGACCGGGATGCAGTGCTGGACCAGCCGGCCGTAGAAGTCGGGCCGGAAACGGGTCTGAAGCTCGGGCACGGTCCGGTTCGTGGCGGCGATTATGCGCATGTCAATCCGTATTTCGTGGGAGCTGCCCACGCGCTTTATGCGGTGGTATTCCATCGCCCGGAGGAGTTTGACCTGTGTCTCCTGCCCGATGTCGCCGATCTCGTCGAGGAAGACGGTCGAGCCCTGCGCCGATTCCAGTATTCCCGCCCGTTCGCCAGTAGCGCCCGTGAATGCTCCACGCTGATGCCCGAAGAGTTCGTCTTCCACCAGGTTGGGGCTGAGCGCCGCCATGTTGACGGTCAGGGGATACTCGCGGTCGGGGTCACCATCGACGTGGCGATAGCTGCAGCGGTGCAGGGCATTGGCCACGAGTTCTTTGCCCACGCCCGGCCCGCCGAGCAGGAGCACGGTGGCGTCCGACGGGCCTATCCGCTCGATCTCGTAGGCAAGGAAGGCCATCTTGCGCGCGCGGCCGATAACCATGTGGTGCTCGGTGGCCCAGTGGCTGCGCTGCTCATCGGTCAGCGGCCGGATGGCGAGCGCGTCGATGGACGCGGCGATCTTCGGGTAGTACTCCTCACCGACCGCGCTTTCCGGAACGAATGAGCAGAGGCCGTAGCCGGGCCGGATGATGAATTCCGAGAACTCGCTGGTCGATTCCATCCCGATGCGGCAGGAAACGAAGATACTAATCAGAGCAATAAATAGCTTGCATTCCTGCAAGGGTTGTGTATAGTG
>CAZVCQ010000045.1:0-11860 GCA_964626085.1 uncultured bacterium | reverse complement strand
CCGTCGGGCGCGAAATCCAGTCGATCCTGTGACTCAATGTCGGGTTTAGGGGGGGCGTGTCTCACGCGCGCTCTTCGGGGCCGGTCGGTACCGTTCAAGAACCGGAATAGGAATTCACCACCAAGCCACAGAGACACGAAGGAAGACGGGGCTGTCCCTTCAGGGGGGCCGGTGCGACTTCCAGGGACTGTCCCCGCTTTCCGCCGTTGACAGAGCGGGTGCCTGGTCTATGCTTGGTGATGACCGTGCGGGCGATCAAACCTGAAGAGCTGGAAGCATGCTGCGGGCTGGGAGGGACCGGCTGGCTGGCCAACGTGGTCAGGGGCATCTGGAAAAATGGCGGAAGTTCGCCGGACCTGTGCTTCGTTGCCGAACAGGAGGGCAAGCCGGTCGGGCGCGTGTTCTTTCACCGCCGTTCATCATCCACTGAACTCGCGATGTTCGGAACGCACATCGACACCTCGGTTAGCTTCTTCGAGACCGGCCGGGCACTGCTGGGCACGGCGCTGGCCCGGCTGAAGGAGAAGGGCGTGACCGGAATCGAGTACGCCATCTACGACATCTACGATCCGGACCCGGCGCTTTATCAAGCACTCATCGAGGCGGTTGGGTTCAAGCAGAGTCAGGAGAAGAAGCGCTACGTATGGCATAACTCCGGGGCCCTCGTTACGGTGCGGGTGAGGCTTCAGTTCCGGTCCATGTCCGACGTCGGCGAGGACGCGTTCGCCATGGCGGTCGGACGGGTCAGCGTGGGCACGCTCGACCGCGAGGACCGCGCCCGGGTCAGGAACTGCGGCGCAGCGGAGGCGGCCCGCTGGTACATGCGGACTCTCAAGGAAGCGAAGTTCGAGCCGGCCGATTGGCTGCTCGGCTACCTTGCCGACGGAAGGCTCTGCGGCCTCGTCGTGCCGCAACGGCTCGACGACAAAGAAGGCACCATCAACTACATCGGCGTGGTACCGGAGCTGCGCGGCTCGGGCTATGGCTTCGACCTGCTGGTGAAAGGGACGGCACTGCTCCAGCAGAAGGGTTTCAAGACGGTCGTGGCCGAGACTGACTCCGAGAACCTTCCATTCCAGGCGCAGCTCGAAAAGGCCGGATACCGTCACCACGGCACGCTCCGCTGCTTCCGCTGCGACCTGACGCAGGGCGGCGGCCCGAGCCCGGTGTGCGGCTGATGGCCCGTGGCCGAGCGCAAGCTTCAATCTGGAATCTACAATCTTGAATGGAGACGGGATCGAGTGACGAACTCCGATACTGCAGACTACAAACTGGACGCAGGAAACTCGCGGCCTGTCGCCGCGGCCAATCCGCAATCTAGAGTGCTCTCAGCGTAGCTGACAAGGGCTAGCTTCCCCAGCGTCTTCTCAGCAGTGAGCGGCGGGCACGGGGAGGTCGCGGTGGTCGAACGGCCGGATTCGGGCTCATCCCTGACCTCGGGTTGGTGCGTCTTTGGACGGCGACCATGAAATCGTCGTAGGCTCGGCTCCATCCGCCACCGTGGAAGTCGAGGTAGGGCTGGGACGCAAGGAAGTCCGGCAGCGCGCAACCATCGACCCTCGCCGGCAGTACCCTGACCGGTTGTCCGTTGAAGCTTCTCGTCATGGCCGTCTTCAGTTCGTGCTGAACCCAGTCCGACGCGACCGAGAAGGCGGAAATGGCCGGGATGATGAAATCGACAGGTCGGGCTGCCTGGGATATCCGGTTGACGAGAAACACGCCCGCCGACATATCAACCTCATCAATCCACGGCGTGATTTGGTCTCGGCGCAGCGCTCCGACCAGTTTTTGGGCGAATTCGTGGTCCGCGTAGCTGTACGGAATGACGACGTGCGGCCGGCCGCCGGCGGTACGGAATGGGTTCGAAAACAGCATGTTCATCTCCTCTTTCCAGCGAAGACGCTCGGTGGTCGCGCGGGGCCTGCGTCCAGCCGATTGCCGTTCGCCATCTACCACCTTTTCTGCCGACATGGTAGCGGACAGGGCTGCGAAGTCAAGGAGCCGGGTCGACCCAGGAACCAAGATAGGGGTCTACCATTGGGATTTGCTGGCTGGAAACTCGGATCCAAGGCGCGGCGTGTCGAAGGGGCGGGCTGCATCAGGATTCGCTTGGGCATCATGCTCCACGATGACCGGTGGCTAGGCGGGATGCGGTGCGGCCCGGTGCGGACCGTAGGCCTCCCACTTGTAGGAGGCGTTGACCCGCCGGGCGGCGAACAGGTCGTACCCGTCAGTGCGGACGTTGATCAGGCCGGGAAGGCGCTGTTTGAAGAGCTTGCGGGCCACGACATTGTACCCGGAGTCGGAGAAGTCGAGTTCAGCCAGGTCGTCCGGCGCGCCGGGGGGAAGACCGTCGCCGGTCTCAACGAACGTCGCGGCTATCTCGGTCGCGAACAGCAACGGTTCCGGCGAGCGCGAAGCCCGACCCACAGCGGCCAGGAAGTTGGCCCGGGGATGTCCGTGGTCAGGGTCGTCGCCGGAAGAGACCACCGAGACCTGAGGGCGCACGGCCTCCAGAAACTGCGCGTAGTACTCGTGGCTGCCATGGTGCGGGGCTTTGAGCACCTGGGCGCTCAGCCTGGCGGCGATTGCCGGGACCGAAAGCAGGTGCCTGGACGCCGGAATGTTGATGTCCCCCGGCAACATCACGGCTACGTCCCGGTAGACCAGGCGCAGGACCACCGAGTGTCCGTTGATGGTCTGGGACTTGCTTTCGAACCAACGGTACCCCGAGCCACCGTCCGGAGTCGGCTCCAGGTGCGGGCCCAGCACCTCAATCCTGATATCACTGTCGTCGAGGTCCCAAGTTGCGTCGGCCGCGCTCACCGCCCGGTAGTCGCAGTTCTCGTTCACCACCGCGTTCCGCCATGCCTGGAACTCAGCCGACAGCTCCGACGGAGCAAGGTCAGCCATCCGGTCGTGTCGGGTCACGAGGAACGTCCCGGTCCCGTCACGGTCGCCCAGGGTCGTTCCCCGGGCGCCCTCCCGGAACGTCGCGATGCCGCTGTGGATGATGTGCTGCACATGGATGGCCGGATGCTCGACGATGGCCTTGAGTCCCTTCAGGTGGTCACTGTCGGCATGGCTCAGGACGAGCAGGTCGATGTCGACCGAGTTGCCGGGCTGGTCCAGGCGGTAGAGCCAGGCGAGAAAGCCGAGAGCCCGGTTGTCGATTCCGCCATCCACCAGGATGTGCTTCCCGCCCGGTGTGACGATGAACGTGGCGTCTCCCTGCCCGACGTCGATGAAGTAAATCTCCAGGTCGCGTTCCTGCTTCAGTTGGTTCTGCTTCACGAAGCCGTGGCGGCCGCGGAATTCCGCGGCGATGCGCTGGCCCGAAGAGAATTCCGGGGTCGTGGAAACCAACACCTCATCGCCGTGGATCATCACCATGTCATAGCCCTCGCCGGTGGCAGAGTCGTAGAGCCGGGCAGTCTTGGTACTGACGTAGCAACTGAGCATCAGAGACCCCCTTGGCGTTTTCGCGCCAAGCCCGATGACCCCGGGGGAACGTCTCCGCGCCGGGTCATTGGCCGGACCGCGTCCGTCGAGGCACGCGACGGCTCGAACATGGACTTCTCACGTGCATCATTGATGCCAGAAGACGACGGTTCGCAGCTGCGTGACTTACGAGAAGCGGGAGGGCAGGAGTGTAACCGTTCGGTGACAGGGTGTTACCGTACGGTTACAGATGCCAGATGGGGGAGGGGCCAAGAGCCGGCGGCCTGCGGATTATGGCTCGCGCGTGCGGCAGCCGGGCGACTTCGTTGTGGGCTTGTCACTGGCTGTCATCTGCCTGCGGGCCGCGAGTTCCTCTCTGATTTTCGCTGATTCGCGGGCACATTCCCGCAGGTAGTCGGCACCGGTCAGATGGCGCCGCCTCCGGTCAGCTTCTGCCTCCCGCCGCTGGTCGTGCAGCCAATCCAGGAAACTCGCGTCTTCATGCTTCATAGCGCAACACCCCCTCAGGTGTCCTGACACCTATCAGTACGTATCCCTCCCGCAGGTTGACGGAATTCAGACGGCGTTCCGCCCACTCGTTCGCCAGGTCGTCGATGACCTCAGGAAAGAACCTCCGGTCTGCCTCAAGCTGACTTTTCACTAGTCCTCCTGTAGCGGCTCACGGCCAGCACTGACGGCAGGGGAGCCGCCGCCCACGCGCTGGGCAGGTAGGGCTTCGTCTTGTGTCACCGTTTCCCTTCGCTTCGCTGCCTCCAGCCCTGACAGAGTCCCTAAAACGGTTAGCGTCCCCGATAGTCCCCAGCGCCTGCGCGTCATCCTGAATCTGTCCATAGACGCCTTGCGCAAGCAGTCCGGCGTTGTTGAGGAACTTCAGCCGCTGGCGTCTGCCCTCAAGCGGCTCAATCCTCACACCCCGGCCGACCGATTGCAGAATGAACTTCCGGGCGTCCGTGCCGACCCCGATGTTGATGAAGTTGGCGACATTCGGCCGATTCGAGTCCCAGCCCTCATAGAAGCTGCGCGACCCCATGAGGAAAGGCTAAGGTTAAGGCTAAGGTTGAGCCGGTCTCAACCTCAACCTTGACCTCAACCTGGCTCGTCGTGGCGGCCGGTCACGTTATACCCGTCCAGTTCGTCCTTGAGCCAGCCCGAGACGTCGCCAATCTTAATCAGGGCAAATGGCCGCTCTAGGTTTCGTCCACCGATTACACCGATTCAGGAAGATTGCAGGGTCTCCTGTCCGGGACCCAGAGAAATCTGTGTAAATCTGTGAAATCTGTGGATGTTACTCCGGAGCAGCACGTCTTCCTGCACCGAAACCACGCTGTCGCTCTCGAACACCGGCGCAGGGCGCTGGCTGAGTTCGTCCAGCAGCTCCTTCTTCGCCGCCTGCCAGACACTGTCCGCCACCTCACCCTTACCGGCTCGCTCCAATTCCCGGAAGAACCGCTTCAGGTCCGCGTCCTCGGTATTCACGGAGTTGACCAGGGTCAGAAGCAGCGGCCGATGGTACATCTTTGGCTGCTTCGTCCTTAGCCGCTCAGCCAGCTTCATGACATAGGCCAGCAGCATCAGCGACTTGAGCACAATCTTCTGCTTCTCTTCGCCGGTGTAGTCGTCCTGGTCCCGGAACGCTCGGAACTCCTGTCGGAGGATGGCAAGATGCTTGCCGTACCCGGCTTGAGTGAACCGGGCCAGATTGAAGTCGCAGACCGTGGTCACGATGTCGCGCTCGTCGGTGAACGTGACCGAGAAGTTGAACAGAAAGCCGTTGCGGGCAAGAATCGAATAGATGTGCTGGCGCTTGGAGTCTTCCTTATCGCCCTTATGCGCCTCGTCGAGCAGAACGTACCACTTCCCGTTGTCGTCGTAGTTGCGGAAGTCGATAATCCGTTCCTTCTGCTCGTCGCTCAGGTTGTCCGACCGGTAATAGAAGACTGTCATCTCGCGCGCGCCGAACAGCGAAGGGCTCTCGCGCTTGGCCTCGGCGTACTCCTTCAGTTCCCGCAGGCGGATGTACAGGTCGTTGCGCGAGGAGTTGAACTCCTGAACGTGGCGCTTCAGTTGCTCAATCAGGTCCTCGTGGTGCGGCAGCACAATGGCCGGGCGGAATCGGGGCGCGCCCCGATGTCTTTGACGCGCTTCAGATTGAACTGTGTATTGTCCCCGAAGCTCCCCTAGCAGACGATGCGTGCTTTGGCGCCCAAGCGGTTGACGCAGGCAAGAAACTCCTCTTTTGGCATGTCGAACTCGCAGTCCGAGAGCAGTAACACGTCCGTAACAGAGCCGTCCTTGAGAACGGCCTCGATGCTTGCCAGGAGCGGTGCTGCGCAAGTGCCGGGCTTTAGATCCTGAGTGAGACTCTCGACGCAATCGATGTGTTGAAGGACTCCTTGGTATAACTTGGCCGTGCCCGAAAAGCACAGGAGTTGGTCAAAGAGACTTCCCTCGTGAGACAGCATCTCCATCCCGTCGCGCTCCCGCGCAATGGCCTTGGGCAACGTCTGCCTGTAGCTATCAGACAGGTCTACGCAGACTAGCTGCTGGCCAACGCGGGGATGTGCGGTCGAGAGTCGGCGGAAGAGCAGATCGAGGCCCCTGCCTCCGGGGCGGACCTCGCGCAGAAGTACAGCTCCTTCGCCGAAAACGAGCTCGACTCCGTCGCCCAGGTCAGCGCGCGGGAAGTGCTCAGCGACGAGAGACAAGCGAGCACCGAAGCTGTCACGGTACTTGAGCGCTGTGCGCCGATACGAGTTGAGTCCATAACCTGATCGTTCGGAGTGCTTCGCGTCTATGCACCAAATAGGCGTAGCGGTTGAATCGTCGCCATCGAGCAAGGCTATGTCCGGCATGTCCTGGCCTCGCCTAAGCTGATAGAACAGCAACTGGCGCTTCGCACCATGCACGACTTCAGCGCAAGGACGACGACTCATGGCGTACGACAGATTCCACTTGGACGGCCCATTCGCCTCTATCCCGACCTCACGGAGGGAAACCCTGTAGCCTCGCCCCGTCAGCCAGTTGGCCAGCGTAAGCAGGAGCCACATCTCATAGAGTTGCGGCCTGGTCTTCCAGTGGTCGAGTCTCAGCAGGTCGGTTGCTCCGCGTCCCTCCAGAAGGTCCGCCATCAGATAAGCGTGCTCCATGAATTGGTCGAAGTCAGCGGCAAAGGAGTAACCCGCCTTCTGTTGTATGGTCTCGGCAGCAGGATGCCCGCGTTCCTCGTCCCTCCGCCACTGCGTTTGTGGCGAGAGCATCAGCATATCGTTTGCCCTCGACACCACCGCGCGGACATCGAGCATGACACGCGTCATGTAGCTGTCCATGATTGGCTCGCGGCCAACCGGGAATTTCCTCGCGAGCTGGTCGAGCCTCTCCGTGAAGAAGCGGAGTACAGCCCGCGCGTCGTAGTCTGTGAGATCGACGTCACTCTTGTACGTCAGCTTCTTTGAAAAGGATGATTCAAGCATGTCGATCTGTCCCTTCCGCACAAGGGGATAGGCCCTGCTCACCAGGTTTCGTAGAGGGCCTTGAATACTCTGCCACAAGTCGCGTAGCCGCGTCGAGGTCCCCTCAGCCAATGCTCCGTTGTTCCACGAGCTTAGCACGCCCACCATCTGCTGTGATAGCTGCATTTCCGTACGGCTACCTGGACTGGCAGGGTCTGCCAGTATGAACACTGCACCAGTCGTGCGCACTCTCACATCGAACTTCTCAAGGATTGTGACGACGTCTTGGAGCATCTCGAGAGTCGGACTCAACGCGCGCAGATAGGCGCGCACAACAGCATACCTGGGCATACGTTGAATCGCCTCAAGGAACTCACTCTCGGCACACGATTCTGCAACACCCACGATCTGCAGCAGCGAACGTCTTTCCTCGTCCGTGATGACTGACAGGAGCTTGATAAACGGGCCGTAGTCTGTGCTACCTATCATGTGAATCTATGCTAGTCGATAAGACGATGCGTCAGACTCTTGCCGCGCGGCGGATTGAGATGAGCGGGGTATCACAGATTCCCCGATAATCCCGTTCAAACCCCGCTGTCCGACGTTGGGGGAGGCTCCCTGCCGCCCTCCAGTGCGCGCAGCCGGCGGTGAGCAGACGCAATGTCGCTCTTGTCAGAGGCGTCGGTTGCTCTACCCAGGAACTGATGATAGCCACGTTTGGCCGTGTCTGCACGACCAATTCTGTCCGCGGATGCCCCCATGCCATAGTACGGGTCAGGGTCGTCGGGATTCAGGCGGATCGCTTGGCTAAAACAGGTAATCGCCGCGTCGTACTCACCGAGGTAGAAGAGGCTTGCGCCCTTGCTGTACCAGACGTTTGCGTCGCTGTGCAGTTCACGGAGCGCTTCGTCGTAGCACTGGATGGCTTCGCGGTACTTCCCCGCACCTGCAAGCTCCAGTCCCCGATTGTACGTCGTCCCCGAGTTGTCGGATTGGGCATTGTCAGGTGAAACGTCATCGCAGTTCTGTCCTAGGACGTAGGCCCGCAATTCAGGGCTCACTCGGACCAGAGTCGGGCCCTCGTACACAAACGGGCCGAACAGGGCGTGAGGCTCCGGGTTGGCCATGTGCGCATCCTCGTCAGCCGAGTAGTAGGAATCAAGCGCGCCACGAGTGGCTAGGGCGTAGTGCAGGACATGGTGCGGGCTGCCCGACACACCACCCGCTTTGAGCTTCTTTGGCGAGTAAGTGACAAGCAACTCAATCTGCTGGGCTACGAGACCGTCAGTCAGCTCCGGGTCATCGTACACGGTTGTAGCCAGGAGGAAGTCGAAAGCGTGTGTAATCGGTAGCAGGACCTTCTGGTTCAGAATCGGCGACTCCACGAGGAGGTATCCGTATGGAGCAGTCGGGCTCTCGGCTTGGACTTGGTTATCCTCGCCGACGACCGTGCCGGCTCTGTCAAACTCCAAGACACGAAACGCATGGTTGACTATGTCAGCCCACGAGATGTCGCTTCCGATCATAGGCGGCGTGTCACGGAAGTCGATGCCGGTGGTTTCCTGCAGTTTGGCGCGCTGCCGTTCTTGCGCGGCGGCTATGCGCTGCACTGCCGCGTCTCGCTCGCCTTTTCGGATGTCCTCCTGCAGGAGGCGACTCTCTTCGTCACTGAGTCCGAGTCCGTCGAGGTACTTCTTCCTTGCCGCTCTCCCACTCTGTACCGCGCGCGCGACGACTACGAACGCAAGGCCGAGCAAGAACGCTAGGCGTCCGTCGATGAACTGAGCCAGTACGAAGAATATGGCCACCCCAAACAGAAGGGTCCCTATCACCTTTGCCATCGCTGCGCCCTCCCGTTCGAGGGTGCGACGTCCCCCTCGGTGCCGGCCTGACCCAGGAGTGGAACTGCCCTACTCATCGCATGATTCTGACCCGAGCAAGGGTGTCAAATCCGCGTCCGGGATTGCGGCGTGGCACGATGCCATTGACGCGCAAAGGTGCCGGTGATCTCTCATGTGTGCCGTAAATCCAGAGACCTAGCGGGTCATCATCTCCACAATGGACTTCACTGGGTGAGTCCGATGCGACAGCCTTGTAAGAAGTCCATCGCCCTCTGTGACCATCTTCTCCATGACCGCAGTTGGCTTGGCGTTGGAGTATTTCATGACCAGTCTGGCAATCCGGTCGTCCGACCGAGAACCGAACACAAATCTCTCGGCACCGAGTACCGTACGCTTGTTTACCTCGCGCACGACCGGTGGCTGAACCGCGCGATACTGCAGACGTACTCCCCTCTGCCAGGTGCCGAGCATGGCAGATTCCGATGACATCGGGCAAGTCAGTTCGACAGTAGGGCTACTGGCGAGCCCAGCGCCAGATGTGCGAAATGGATTGCGTTCCGGGTCTTCTACGTAGACCGGGTTGTCAGAGCAAACGAAGTGGCAGTCTCTCGGTGCAATTAGGATAGTCCATCTCATCAAGACTATCAGCTTGGCAAAGGCCAGCGCCAGCTCTATCAAGCCCAAGAGGAACTCGTGCCGCGGGGGTTCAAAGTCCACGTTCCAATTCAGGAAGTCCTGGCGGGCTTGTTCTATGTCAGCGTCTTTCGGTACATGTTCTTCTTCCTGGAGCCGTCTGATGACTACCTCGAACTTGTGCGGGTCTGACGCCAGCCACTGCAACATGAGCTTGAAGCCTGTCTTCCCGGTCGCAAGTTGGCTTTCTATGTCACAAGGTGTGCGGACTGACTGATATGCGACAAACAGCGCCCAATCCACAAACTCTGTCAGCGTAAGCCCCTGCCGTGAACGTAGTTTCGCAAGTGCCAATCCGGCATTGGATTCAATCTTCTCATGCCGCCTTTCAATGTACTCCGGGTCCGTCCCTGGAACGTCGTAGAAGTGTTTCACAACGGCTGCGTCGGCGGGCGTAGTTCTGATAACGCCATGCTGAACCTTGTCGTATCTCCAGAGCGTCTTTTGGTCGGATGCGTCGGTGAATCCACTCAACAGCATTATTGGCACTACGTGTTGTCTCACGGCCCTCTTGTTCATGGCTCGATGCGATTGGCTCGCGGGTAGTCGTGTCTTGTCCTCTTGGGACTCCCGAGGCATCTTCACTTCATTCAGTTAAGGTCGGATTCCGGCTCCGTCATGGGCGAGATTCTATGCCCATCTTGGGAACGACGGGTCAGATCTTCCTCATGTCTCAGCATTGCGCAAACGGCAATCGTCGCGACGACGCCCAACACGCCAGTTAGCACGAGGTACCAGAGCGGAGGGGAAACTGCGCCGCGAACCGCGCTGGCCGTTACTATGACCGCACATGCCACAGCGTTGATAACAGTCAGTGAGATGCCAACAACTAGCCTCCCTCGCGGGGCAACTTTGGCAGCTGCGTATACAGCTGCGGCGGGAGGTAGGACCGAGTTCATTATTTGGCACCATGTATTCGCGACGGCCTCTGGAAGGACCGGACTGAGGCTTGGGAGGAGCCCCACGAGCATTACAGCCAGCGAGGCCACCGCATATGCGCCCGCCGCAACGGGGAGCACCAGCGTCCAGCGCCACCAAGCAGCCGACTTGCCGCAAGTGCTGGGTTCGATGGCAGTGTTGCTGCCGCGTGACAAGGAGAAGGGGTAGGATTTGGTCGCGGACGCAACGGCCGCTCCGCCAATCCGGGCTCCAATGGTAACGACCAACAGAACGATGAGGGCGAGGAATTCCCCCCACCTGCCGTGCAGTAACGTGGCTAGCAGAGCGACGGAGACGACACCTACGCCTGCGAATGCCAGTCCAACGATGACAGCCCACGCGCCCCAGATACTGAACGCGAGTCCAAAACCCGACAGCCAAGTGACTAGTCCAAAGATATATGACGATAGGCCTATTGCCGTCCCGGTGTAGGGTCGGAATGGGCGCACGATAGACAGCGGGAGTAGCACGAGAAGATCCAACGTGATCGCTATCCATCCGACCGTGATCAATGGTCCAAGCAGGCGCTCGGTCACCCACGCTGCACCAAGGATGAGGCCCACGGTTATTAGCCCAAGGGCCACCAGCGATGTTGCGCCAAGCAGCACTCCACCGATGCCCTTGAGCGTCCCAGAGAGTTTCATCGACATCTTCGGCGTCGATGGGCCGTCATTTCCTATGACGTCTGTCTCCGCCCAGGGCGATGACGACGCCCGCCGTCACACCGGCCACGCCGACTACCATGAACCCGTATTTCCTCGTCGTGTTCCTTGACCGGCCCCAATGTGCGGGTTCACGCAGACCAGCCATGAACAAGAACAGCCCGACCATAGCAGACGCAATCACGACCACCCAACGTTGTGCATGGTTCACGCGTGCCTCTTTGTTCTTAGTCAGTCCTCCGGTGGTGCTGGGACGTCATACGTAGTTCCATGGTCGTCTAGGAGGAAAGATGGACACCCCCATGCTTCGAGCCTCCGTCGGTGACTTGACGAATCCTAGGTCCTTGAAGGCAATGTCTTTGAGGACCTGCAACTGCTTGATGCGCTGTTCGGTCCATTCGCTCTCGCCGGAGAAGACGTACTGGTAGAGCCACAGGTCGAACTGCTCGCGGAGGAACGCCTTGGCATTCTTGTTGATGAAGTAGTCAACCTCGCTCTGCCGCTCGAACACCCGGAACGCCCGTTCGACCGTCTCTTCCTTCACCTCGACGCCGAGCTTGTGCAACTGGCGCATGATGTCGTCGAGCTTGGTCTTCCTGTTTCCCTCCTTGTAGGCAGTAGAGAAGACCAAAGCGCCGTCCTCGCGTTTTGCAGAGAACTCGTAGACCAAATCCCGCTTCTCGTTGGCCCGCTTGTGCTCCAGGGTCGAGGCATCGAAGTAGAACTTGCGGTCGTCCACCTCGACCTCAAGGCTGTTGAACAGCCGGTCGGTCTTGACGTAGTAGAGCATGTGGGTCTTCCAGAAGAGCACAAC
>CAZVCQ010000044.1:0-11971 GCA_964626085.1 uncultured bacterium | reverse complement strand
AGTGCGGTTCGTTGGGGCTGGGCACCTGCGCTATCGGCGCCTTCTACGACGACGCGGTTAGGCTGGTGGCCCGCATGACGAAAAAGGAAGAACCGCTCTATATCATGCCGGTCGGCCGCCTGCCCGTAACCGAATAGCAGAGAGCTTCAGCCGCGCCGTCACTCGATTTCGTAGGTGATGTGGACCGTGCGGCTCAGCTTGAATTGGCCCGGCTGAAGGCTGGGAGTGTCCTCGGCGCTCGATGCGCCGTCAAACGCCACGTTCGCCTGCGCATAGTACCGGCCATAGCCGTCCGGCTCGGTTTCCCTGATGCTGATGGGCTTGCCAAGCTTCACACCCGTCAGGTCCGCCATCGTCTGCGCCTTGGCCTTCGCCGCCTTCACCGCCTCGACCCGCGCATCGACCGTATGCTTCTTGGGGTTCTCGACCGCGAATGTGACGTTGTTCACCTGCGTGGCCCCCGCATCCATTCCCGCGTCGAGTACGGCCGAGGGCTTCTCCAGGTCCCGCACTTTCACATCGAGCGAATGGTAGACCCGGTAGCCGTCGAAGAGCCGCTTGCGGGTGCCGCTCTCGTAGCGATACTGGGGCGCGACCGTGAAACCCGAGGTCTGGATGTCCTTGGCCGCGATGCCGGCAACCCTCACCGCCGCGCTCAACGCGTTCATCAACTCGGCGTTGGCGCGGTACGCCTCCCGCGCGCTCTTCTTGTGGAACGTCTCGACCCCAAAGCTGATGTAGCAGATGTCGGGCTGCACCGAGACCTCGGCGGTCCCGGTCACCGCGAGCGTCCTTGTCGGCTTCGGCGCCGCGGCCGCCAGGACGACTGCCAGCCCCATGACGAGTACTACCGCTGTCTTCTTCATTGGTCTCTCCTCTCCAGTTGGTTGACTTCGCTACCTCAGAGCATCGACCAGCGCTTCGGCGCTGTTGCCCAGTGCGGCAATGTACCCGCCCTCGCACTCCAGCGGATTCAGAACCACGACCTTCACGCCGGTCTCACTTGCCAGCATGTTGGGCAGGACTGATGGCAACTGCGGCTCGGTCGTGATGACCCTGATGCGCTCGCGTCGAATGAGATCCACCAGCCGCGCCAACTCTCTTGCCGACGGCTCCTGGCCCGGAATCGGCTCGACGGTCGCGATGATGTCGAGCCCGAACCTCCGGGCAAAATACGGCCACGCATCGTGATAGGTGATGAGCCTCCTGTCGCTCAAGCCGGCGAACTGGGCGGAGATGACCGCGCTCAGACTGTCCAGTCGCACGAAGTACGCGGCCTCGCGCTTCCGGTACAGGCTTTCACCCTTGGGGTCAAGTTTCACCAGTGCTGTGACCAGGTTCTTGATGCCCAGCTTGGCGTATTCCGGGTCCAGCCAGACATGGGGATTGCCGCTGCGGTCGTGCTCATCGCCCTGGACAATGTCGGTGAGACCTGTGGCCGCGCCGACCACAACGAGCGTCTTGTTGCCGGAGTTCTGAATCGCCGGGTCAAGCCACTCCTCCATGCCCAGGCCCACTTTGAACAGGACGCGGGCATCAGCAACCGTCTTGACGTCAGCGGGCTTGATTTCGTAGGTGTGCGGGCTCTCGTTGCCGGACAGGATGCTTGTGACCTCGACCCGGTCCCCGCCCACCTGTCGCGCCCAGTCGGCCAGCACGCCGATGGTCGTCACGACTCTCAGCCGTCCGGTCGATTTCTGCGGAGCGACCGCACACCCGCCCAGCAGCACGATGCCGGCCACGGCGGCCACCGCTTTCCTGATGTCCATTGCTCAGTATAGGGCCGGTGTATCCGGCGTCAACCGCCTTTTCCTGAACCAAAGCAACTCCTGTCCTTGACTTTCCGCGTCCAGACCCAAGAATATGTGTCCAGTGGACAAATTCATCATTCACGGCCCAACCCGGATTGAGGGATCGGTACCGACCGCCACCGCCAAGAACGCGGTGCTTCCCATTCTCGCCGCGTGCCTCCTGACCGAGGAGCCCTGCGTCATCCGCGACGTGCCCCTGCTGGAAGACGTCAGGACCATGGCCCGGCTTCTCCGTTCACTGGGAGTCCAGGTTGAGCAGCGCAAGCACACCATCAAGATCGCCGCCGGCGGCAAGATCGAGCGGACCGCGACCTATGACATCGTGCGCAAGATGCGGGCCGGCTACTATGTACTCGGCCCCTTGCTTGGCCGGTTCGGAGACGCGCGCGTCTCGCTGCCTGGCGGTTGTGCCATCGGCCCCCGGCCGGTTGACCTCCACATCAAGGGCATCGCGGCGCTCGGGGCCAAGGTGAGTCTGGAGCACGGCTACCTGCACGCCACGGGCCGGCCCCTGCGCGGCGGATCCCTGCTGCTTGAAGGGGCGTCCGGCCCGAGTGTCGGCGCCACCGCGAATACGATGATGGCCGCGGCGCTCGCCGACGGCGAAACCGTAATCCAAGGCGCGGCCTGCGAACCCGAGGTATCTGACCTCGCCGGCTTCCTCTCCGCCATGGGAGCCAAGATCGAGGGCTGCGGGACGCCGGTCGTCAGGATCAAGGGCGTGAAGCGGCTGCACGGCGCCGAGTACCGGCCGATTCCGGACCGGATCGAAGCCGGCACGCTCGCCGTTGCCGCCGCCATAACCCGCGGCAACCTCGAAATCACCGGCTGCGAACCCGAACACCTCACATCGACCATCGACCGTCTGCGCCAGGCCGGCGTGGCGGTCGAAACCGGGAAGCGCCGACTCGTCGTCAGCGCCGAGCGACGCCCCGAGGCGGTCACGGTCGCAACCGCACCCTATCCTGGCTTCCCGACCGACCTGCAAGCACAGTTCACCGCCCTGCTGGCCTTTGGGAACGGCACCAGCGTTGTCACCGAAAACGTCTTCGAATCGCGCTTCCTGCACGCACTGGAACTCAACCGCATGGGCGCCAAGATCGACATCAACGGCCGGATGGCGGTCATCCAGGGTGCGGAATGCTTGTCCGGGGCGCAGGTGATGGCCTCGGACCTGCGTGCATCGGCCGCGCTCGTGCTGGCCGGAATGGCCGCGAAGGGCGAAACCGAAATCCAGCGCATCTATCATCTGGACCGGGGATACGAATCACTGGAACAGAAGCTGGACGGCGTCGGAGCGAAGATCGAGCGCGTGAGCTACTGACCGAGAACACCTCAACATGCCTCGCGCAGCAGGCCCAGGCCGACGAATGTCAGACGTGAGGCGCAAGACGTTCCGCGTCCAGGCCGGCCCGCTGGCGATCGGCGGCGGGTCGCCGGTCTCGGTCCAATCCATGACCAAGACTCGCACCGACGACTTCAGGGCAACCGTGCACCAGATACGGCGACTCGAACGCGCGGGCTGCGAATTGGTACGCCTGGCAGTCCCCGATATGAAAGCTGCCGCGGCCCTGCCGGAAATCCGCAAACGCGTCGCCCTGCCGCTCGTGGCCGACGTCCACTTCGACTATCGCCTGGCCCTGGCCGCGCTCAAGGCCGGTTTCGACAAAGTGCGCATCAACCCGGGCAACATCGGCGCGGCTTGGAAAGTGCGAGCAGTAGTCAAGGCGGCCAACGACTCGGGAGCGGCAATTCGCGTTGGTGTCAACGCCGGTTCTATTGAGAAATCAGTCCTACGGAAGCACGGGCACCCGACCGTTGCGGCAATGGTCGAGAGCATGGCGGTTTGCCTGGAACCGTTTGAGAAACTGCGATTCAAGAACCTCGTGCTGTCGGCCAAGTCCACGAACGTGTCGGAGACAATTGCCGTGTATCGTGAGCTATCGCGGAGCTGGCGCTACCCGCTGCACCTCGGGCTGACCGAAGCCGGGCTGCCCTTCGAGGGCGCAATCCGCTCCGCCGCCGCGCTCTCGGTCCTGCTTCTGGAAGGCATCGGCGACACAATTCGTATATCGCTGACCGGTGACCCGGTGCAGGAAGTCACAGCCGCGTACGAACTACTGGGCGCGTTGGACCTGCGCCGCCGCGGGCCATTGGTCTATTCCTGCCCTACGTGTGGCCGAACCGGAATCAACGTCGTCGGCCTCACTCATGACGTGAAGCACGCGCTGCGCGAATACCGCGAGCCGCTGAAAGTCGCGGTGATGGGTTGCGTTGTGAATGGGCCGGGTGAAGCGCGCGAAGCCGACTTCGGGATTGCCGGCGGCAAGGGCCGCGGCATCGTCTTCGCTCACGGCCGCATCGTTAAGACCTGCACCGAAGACGACCTCGTCGAAGCACTGCTTCGAGAAATCAAGAAGCCTCGCCCCTAGTCCCCGGCGGACAGCGCCGCGCCGAGCGCGGCAGCGAGCAGCGGCTTCCGGGCAACCGTAACCGGCATACCCAGCGCCTTCTCCAACGCAGCCCTCATCCCCGGGTTCTGAGCCACGCCGCCGGTGAAAACGAGCTCGGGCTCGACCCGCAGCCGCGCCGCCATGTTGGCGACCCGGCGGGCAAGCGCCTCGTGCAGGCCAGCAATCACGTCGGCGACTGGCGTGTCGGCCGCCAGCAGCGAGAGTATCTCGGACCCGGCCATCACCACGCAGAGGCTTGAGACCGGCACCGGCCTTCGCGACTCCAGGCTCATCCTGCCGAACTCCTCCAACGGTACCGACAGAGTCCTCGACAGAACCGAAAGGAAGTGCCCGGTCCCGGCTGCGCAGCGGTCGTTCATGGCGAAATCGTGTACCTTGCCCGATTCGTCCAGGCTCAGAACCTTTGAGTCCTGTCCACCGATGTCTATGACAGTCCGGCACGACGGATGCCAATAGCGGATACCGAGGGCCGCGGCCTTTATTTCAGTAATCGTACCCTCAACACGGTCCACGGCGTGGCGCGCATAGCCAGTCGCCACCACGCCACGCACGTGGCCGGCAAGGTCCTTGTGTTCGTTGCGGCAATCGGTCATGACCTGCCTTGCCGTCTCCCGCGGCCTCGGTCCGGTCGGGACAACCTTCTCGCAGAAGGCCTGTTGGCTGGCGAGGTCGAATACAACCAGCTTGGTGTTCACCGAGCCCACATCTATACCGGCAGTAATCACGCTCTCCTCCTCCGGCCGTATTCGGGGTTGACCCCGGCATCCCTCGCCGCGCGTAAGAACGCATGGACGTTCTCGGACGGGGTCTCCACGGGCACTTCACAACCGGTGGCGGCAACGAATCCCTTCGGGCACTGCCGTCCAGCCGTGACCATTTCCGTCACCTCTCGCTCGATGGTCTGCGGGTCCGACAAGAGGATTGCCGACGTATCGTAGTTGCCGACGATACGGCAGCTGTATCCCGCCCCGCCGACAGCGTCGGCAATCTCAATTCGGTCAATCGACAGCAGGTCCGCACCGGTCTCAGGCATCAAGGCGACGGTTGAGTGAGTATCGCCGCAGATATGCAGCACGACGTCGAGGTCGTAGCGGTGCAGGTAACGGACTACATCGGTCTCAGACGGCAGCGCAAACTCACGGTAGTGCTCCGCCGAGATGACGCTGCCTGAGGCCAGCGGGTCAACGAGAATCGGCAGCCCGCCGGCGCCGATGATCGCGCGGCAGAATCGCATTATGGAGCGCGTCGCATAGGCAAGCAGTTCCTTCACCCGTTCCGGCTCGGTCAGCAGGCCGAGTAGAAACGCCTCCTGGTCTACAAGTTGCTGGGCGGTTGTGAAGGGTGCCGGAACGTAGGCGAGGATCGGCACCGTGTCTCCGCGCGCCTCGTAGGCATACTTGATCGCATCGAGATAGACCCGCAGCCTGCCATCCTGGAACGGGTCGACCGCGGCTTCGTCCAGCTCCGCCAGCCCCGACCACTTCGGCTTCGTCAGCAGCGGCAAGTCCTCTTCGGGGTAGTCGAACTGTGAGCCAAGTGCCTCGGCGACCAGCCCGACCTCTGAGAAGAACGAGATGAAGTCGATGCCGTAGGTCTCCTGCGCAACGAGTTGGCTTCTTGCCATCGCCTCGCCGTCGGTATAGTAGTCGCGAACGGAAATGCCTGCGACTCGCGCCGCGTGAGCGGTGACCAACGGGAATACCGGCACGCGGTCTTGCGGCTCGTCTATGACCAACAGACCAAAACGCTCGCGCGGGGTCAGCAGGTCTTTCACCGGCGGCTCCTCATCACCTCGAGGAAGGCGTCTATCCTGGTCTGCAATTGCCGGCCAATCTCGTTCGAAGGCGGTGCGACGTCGAACTCCAGCACCGGCAGGTCAAGCTCCTGCTTCACGATGTCGGATATCAGCCGCGTCTCCATGGCACAGTGCGACCCGCCGAGGATTCCCGAGATTATGACACCTTCGGCCTTCCGCTCCCGCGCCTGCCCTATCACTGTTTCGGCGCGCGACTTGGAGGTACCGATGAGAGACGCGGCCATGAACGACTCGGCAATCGCCTCAAGCGGCGGTTTCGACTCATCTATCACTTGCCGCGCCTGGTTGATGACGTACTCAGTCCCGACCACCCGCGCGCCAGCATCCTCCATGTAGGTCAGCAGCAGCGGGTCGGCTGGCGGCGTCACCCAGACGACTCGCAAGGCGTCCTCACCAACGACCCGCTCGCCTTTGGCAGCTCGCTCCTCTGCAGTCGCGAGGAGGTGTTCAAGCACGGCAGTCCATTCTGAGATGTCCGAGTAACAGTGCAGATTGCCGAACTCGACGACCATCATCTCGAGTGCGGCCAGCACCCCGCCGCCGTACGCCAGCTCGCGCAAACGAGCGACCATCCTTCTGACCGCGTTCGTGCTCCGGATGCCTGACAGCAACTCCTCTTCCGTCAACTCGTGGCTGGTCAACCTCTCCATCGCCGCAACCACCCGCTCATACTCCTTGACCAACATATGTCCCATTGGTCCCATCGGTCCCATTCCGCATCGCATAGGCATCTCAACCCACAGCATCTCGCGGGCGAACTGCTCCGCCAATTGCTCGACACCCGAGTAGTCGTCGCATGACGCGCCGGTCGAGGCGATAACCAGGTCCGGGTCAGGGAAATAGGAGTGCTTCGCGAACGCCCCCAGAGCGGCGCGCGAGAAGCAGGTCGCGTCACCGACGCCAAGTTCAGCCGCGGCGTCGAACAGCACCCGGCTCTCCATCACGAACGGCGTCCACCAGATACAGTCAGGGTAGAAAGCCACGCAGTCCGGGAATGAGTTGACAATCACCGGCACTGCACCCAAGTCGCCCATTGTCGCAATCACCCGACGTCCGGTCTGCCTTGCACGGAACAGCCGCTCGGTTTCGTTCTGCACGAATCCCCACATCCGCAGGGCTGCGAGTGAGTTGTCGAACTTCAGCCGGCGCAGGTGACGCGCGCCGTAGATGCTGAAGGTCTGGGGCGGAAACAGGTACTTCGACCACGCCTCTCCATTATCGTAGTAGTGGTAGCGCTCAATCAGTTCTTCCGGAACTCGGTCGAACAGCTCCAGCCATTCGTCAAAGCCGACCCGCGCCGGCTTCGGGTCAGTCCATCCTGGCACTTGATCCCTCGATCTCTCGATCCCTCTCCACTTTCATAGCGTCTCCAGGAACGCCTCGATCCGCGTGCGCACCTGCTCCCGGTTCTCGGTTGAGTAATCGGTATCAAGATGCAGCATGGGAACCCCCAGTGCCTCCTGCAGGCGCCGCGCCTCGAAGTTCCAAGGGTCGCAATAGAGCAGTGTCTTGTACACAAGCCCCTGCACTCGGAAGTCGCGAGCCAGTTCCTGTGCGTACTCGTACAGGGCCGAGTTCGGCCGGCGGTGCATGCAGGGCCGGCTGAAGTAGAACCGCGCCAGCCGGTCCAGCGGCACGCCATCCGCGGGCACGTCCTCCGCGAACCAGCGTGTACCCGTGCACAGAATGTCGGTCACGATGTCGGCCTTTTCCTCGACCATGTCCACCAGCCACCGGTCATCCTCGGTCAGCATGCTGCCGCCCAGCATCAGCCGCGGCCGGCGCGTCTCCGGACGAGGCCGTGCAGCGAGGATGCGCAGCACCTCCTCGATGAGAGAAGCTGCCTTGACCGGGCCCAGTAGCCATGCGGTCGCTGCCAGGTCGAGCATCGTACTGCCGGAGAGAAGCGGCGAGTTAGCCCGGCGCGTGTCGCTCGTCTGCCGCAGCATGTCCCGCAGGCGATTGAAAGCGGCGATCTCCGACGCCAGCCGTTCCTCGCCCATGGAGCCGCCGGTCAGGTGTGCGAGTTCTTCGGCCAGATGCTCGAGCTGGCGCTTGAACTCGGCCAACCGGTGCGGCAGTGGCTCGGATGTGCGCGGCATGTAGAGCTGGAGTACCCGTACGCCGAAGTGCCGCTCGATGGCCTCGGGCAGCCTGCGCATCATGTCGCAGGTGTTGACGCCAACCACGGCGTCGACCTGCCTGTAGACCGGGTCGAGCTCGAAGTTGCCCACGCATGCGTTGCAGTATGAACAGGCGTCGGATCGCAGGTAGCGCTCGCCCACCTCTTCGGCTGCGTGCCCGCCGCGCATCAGTCGAACTGGAATCGCCCCGGCCACCTGCACCATTTCGACCGGTGCGTAGATGCAGAAATAGCCCACGACTTTCGTGCCCTGGCTGCGTGCCGCAACAATCTCCTCGACCCGCTCCCGCCGAATCTGCTCGAGCGTCGCCCGCGGTATCAATTCCATTGCTCCAGCCGCATTGACTCGACGAAAGCCTGTTCGAAGCTCACGTGGCTGCTCAGCATTACCTCCCGGCAGTTGGCAGCCACACGCTCCGCCTCATCAAACAGCCTTGGGTCCAGCGTAGCCCGGACCGCGCCGAGTAGCGCCAGATTCCCGTGTCGCCGGATTCGCCCCAACGCGACACTGGGCAGCAGGCCGATTCCGACCGCCGCGGCCGGGTTCATTGCCGCGCCGAACCTGCCTGTCACGTGCACGCATTCGACGTCAGCGGCGACAGCACCCCATTCAGCAATGAGTATCTTGATGGCGCCCGCAACCGCGCCTTTGGCCAACTGCACCTCGCGCACGTCGGCCTGCGACAGGTAGACCGACTCGCGGCCGTTGCCGAGTTCCAGTCGTCCGCCGCTGATTCGACCGGAAGCATCAACCAGCCCGACACGGGTCGCCTCTGCCACGGCGTCGAGCACGCCTGAACCGCAGATGCTCCTCGCCTCTCCTCCGCCGATGACTTCAGGCACCAATCCTCCGTCACGGTAGTGCACCGCCTTGACCGCGCCGACCTGCGCCAGGCTGCCGCACGCCAGCGTGGCGCCCTCGAAAGCCGGCCCGGCCGCGGTCGAAGTCACGAGCATCCGCTCTCGGTTGCCAAGCACGACCTCGCCGTTGGTGCCAGCGTCCACCAGCAGGGAGAGGCGCGCTGTCCGGTGCATGCCCGAAGCAAGTATGGCCGCCGTGCAGTCGCTGCCGACGAAGCTGCCGAGCAGCGGCAGCATCCGGAATCGAAGGCCTCCCCGTCGATGAACCAGGCTCTTGCGCAACGGCAGCCGTGACTTGTATGGGAACTCGCCGAGCGACATCGGGCTCCGACCCATGAGATAATGGGCCATCACCGTATTGCCGACCACAGCGACCGAGCGCCTGTGCTCGATCCCGGCGTCGTCCATGAACCGTAGTAGCTCGGGTTGCAGCGCGGCCCGGCAGACCTTCTTCCCCGCAGCGATGCGGCTCACTACGTCGGCGCCGAATATCATCTGCGGGTTGAGCACTTCCCGCCTTGCGACGACCCGGCGCTTCGCCTCGTCGACCGCAGCCAGTGATATCGCGGTAGTCCCAATGTCGGCGGCCAGACGCAGAGACCGGGACGCGGGGCCCCTCTTCTTCCGTCCGACTCGTCGGGCTTGTCCGACCGGTCCGACTCTGGCCAGCCCGACTGCGACCGGCGCGACCGGCACGTACTGGCAGGCGAGGACGTACCGCTCACCTTCCGCGTCTAGTACCCGGACTCGACACTTGCCGCAGGTGCCCGCGCCGCCGCAGTCGGAAGGCAGGATCGCGCCGGCGTCGGAAAGCAGCTCGCGGAGATTGCGGTTTCCGCGCGGGACCACCGTGAAAGTCACGTTGCGCCCTGTTCTCTGCCCGCCTTCACCAAGGCCTGAACGTTCTCCTTCGGGGCGTCGGTCGGCACGTCGCAACTCGAAGAGAGAATGAGACCCTGTCCGCCCCGCTCCAGACATTCCTTCGCGGCAGCCGTGACCTGTTCCGGCTTGCCTTCCAGCAGCAGATTGGTCGAGACATTGCCCATCAGAACCGCCTGGTCGCCGACCTCTTGTCGCGCCAGCGCCAGGTCCATCTCATCGATGCTCAGGAAGTCGGCCCCGGTCGCAACCATGTCGGCCAGCAGACGCTTCGTCTCGCCGCAGATATGCAGTCCGGCCTTCGCGCCCGACTCATGGACGGAACGCACCAGTTGCGCAAGATACGGCTGCGCGAATTCGCGGAACATCTCCCGGCTCACCAGACTGCCTGACGCGACCGGGTCGCCGATGAACGGAATCCCCCCGGCCTTCACGATAGCCTCAACGTAGGCAAGCTGATTATCGGTTGCCAGACGCAGGAACTCCCTTGCACGGGGCGGGTTGCTCAACAGATCCTCGAGGAATCCGTCAATCCCGCGCAGGAAGGACGCCAGTGAAAACGGCCCCTTGAGCGAAGTCAGAATCGGCACCTCGTCCTCTAGCAGCGCCTTCAGTCGACGGGTGGCATCGAGCACGACCGGCATTCGACCGTCCTTCTTCGGGTCAGCCGGCTCCAGCCGGGAGACGCGCGGCGGCTCAAGCAGGAAGGGGTCGTCGTCCTCGGGGATCAGGACCTGCGCGCCCATCGCCTCGGCCTCGACCATCGTATCGGTGAAGACCATCACGAGGTCGTAGCCGTAGAACCGGTACGCGGAGTACAGCACCCGCGCCAGTGTGTCCGACTGCGTCACGGCCTCGGAAATCGAGAAACCCTCGAGCCTGGCGGCGTGATTCGCCACGACCATCGGGAAGACGACCGGTCGTTCGGGCCTCTCGCCGCGCAGCAGCGCGTTGAAGCGACTAGTCCTGTCCTGCCCGCTGCCCACGCCTAGCTCCTAGCTGCTACCTGCTAGCTTGCCCTGCGAGCCGCTCGATTTCCAGGACCGCCGCATGCGCGTCGGGCGCGAACCCATCCGCGCCGATGTTCTGCGCGAAGCGTTCGGTCACCGGTGCACCGCCGACGATGACCTTTACACCCGGACGCAGACCGGCCTTGTCCAGCGCTTCAACCACCTTGCCCATCCTCGGCATCGTGGTAGTCATCAGCGACGAGATACCCACCACCGCGGCACCGGACTCGGCCGCCCGGACGAACTCCGGCAGCGGGACGTTCCGGCCGAGGTCAATCACATCGAATCCGGCCGCCTGCACCATCACCTTCACAATGTTCTTGCCGATGTCGTGGATGTCGCCCTGTACCACTCCGAGCGCGACCTTCCCTCTGCCCCCCATTCCCGACTCTCCACTCCCGACTCTCGCCTGCAGGATTTCGAAGCCGGCGTACATCGCTTTTGACGCGAGCAGCACTTCCGGAACAAAGCACTCCTTGGCCGCGTACTTCTCGCCCATCCGGCGCATGCCTGCAGCAAGGCCCTGCGTCATGGCATCCTGGGGCGACAAGTCCTGTTCCAGCACCTTGCGTGCGAGTTCGACCACGAGTTCCGGCTTCATCGTGGTAACAGCTTCAGCAAGCTCAGCGTACAGCCCGACTGGGGCCGCTGAGGCCAACAGGTCTTTGTCTGCCATTCCTTCCATCATATTCGCTGGGTGGCCGCGGGCAACAGAAACCGAACCAAACGTCGGGCTAGCGGACTACGCGGATTCGTGCCGGGCCGGGAAACACGCGGCCGATGACAGCGGCTTGCGCGACACCGGCACCAATCAGCCGGCCGCAGAAGTCCGCTGCGCGTTCGGTGGGCAGTGAAATCAATAGTCCCCCGGACGTTTGTGCGTCGCACAAAAGCATCTGAAGTTCCTCGGGCACTGACGGGACGAAGTCGGCTCTCGTCTCCATGAACTCGTGGTTCTTCACCGACCCGCCCGGGAA
>CAZVCQ010000043.1:0-12031 GCA_964626085.1 uncultured bacterium | reverse complement strand
GTGCAGCTTGACGTGTTGCCGGCCGAATCGCTCGCGGTCAACAACAGGTAGTAGACACCGTCCTCGGACTCCAGGGTGTTCCAGTAGCCAAGATGAACTGCCGGTCCCTGACTCGCCATCGAATCCGGCCATGCGGGCTCGTACGAAACCGAATCAGGGCTCACGGGCAGCCAATTGGTGGAATCCACGTGCCTGAAAAGCAGCCGGCGAGACTCGAAAAACCTGTCGCCCGCGACCTCAACCGGGTCGTATGCCCAGCCAGTCACTTGGACCAGGCCGCTCACAAGCTGCCCCAGGTCAGGCAGGCTGATGTCTACGACCGGCGGTATCGGGTCGAGGATGACGGTGTCGGCATAGGGCACTGCGTTCTCTGCCCCTGCCGAGTCCATCAAGCACATCCCAACCACGTGCTCGCCGGCGGTGGAGCCCATATCCCATTGAGCCACCGAATCATACAGACCCCACCAGGCATAGCCTCCCGCCTGCGGCTCGTAGGCATTCATGAGGACGTTGTCGCACCAGACTGTTCCGGTGCCGTCATCGACTCCAGTGGCCCGGACTCTCACCATCCCGCCTTGCCAGACCCAGCCCGACTCCGGTGCCGGCGTCCCCAGCAGGAACCGGGCCGAGAGGTTGTACCGGCCGGTGAGTGACAGCAGGCTTCCTGAGAACCCGGCCGAATCGACCAGTTGCCAGAGCGTATCGTGCACCTCGGGATTGTCGCTGGTGCTCCAGAACCAGAACGAGACGTCGCCGATGGCGTCGCCGTCGTGCACGTGCGCCAGGATGCTCGCCTCCAGCACGCAGGAATCCCCGGAATAGGCGGAGATGGACTCGGCCGGCACGAACTGGGTTACCTTTGACTCCCAAGCAGGCGCGACCGCGAGCCTACCCATCTGCAGGCTCGTATCGTAGCCGGACCCGGTGCCGGTGAAGCTCCAGCAACAGCCGGCCGGGTCGAACCCGCCGTTCTCGACCAGATCGACCCGTCCGCGGTTCATGAACCTCATCTCGCAGACGCCTGCTGCCGAGTCCGAAGCAGTCAGCCGCAGCGTGCGGACCGAGTTCGACGCGAATCGCCCGCCATCCTCGATGATGATGCTCCCTGCCGGTGGTACGCTATCGAACACAACAATGGAGTCGGTTGAGTCCGGGTAGAACGGACTGTCGTTTTCCCCGCTGTCGCGGAACTGAGCAGAGACTCGATAGACCCCGCAACCGCGCGGGAACTCCAGCACCGTATCCGTGCAGAATGGGAACCACGCGGTCGTGTCTGCGGCATGCTCCACGCTATCCCGCTGGCCCCAGTAGGAAAAGACGATTCTCGCGCTGTCGGCAGGCGTCTGCCCGGTCGAGTCCGACTCCCAGGAGTAGCTCTCCAACCGCAAAGGCAGTATCGGCGCGCCGGCCTTGCACAAGGGCGACACGACGATGTCCACCCTGCCGTCTGGAGGGCACCGTATGCAGCGCCGAGCGTAGCCGCTGTTGTCGTCCATGCTGACCTTCTCGACATAGGTCTGCCCGGGATTGACCCGGGCCGAGAACAGGTGCCAGCCGCCCATCCAGCCTGGAATCGGGTTTATCTCAAAGCAAAAGTCGTAGCTGTCGCCGCTGTCTAGGGGCCATTCGCTGGTTGCATGACGAAAGACGCTATCGTCACACAGGAAATCGAGAGCAAAGGTGCCCGGCGTGGAGTCATTGCCGATGTTCTTGACGATGGCGTGAATATCCATCACCGACCCCACCTGCACGCCCACTGGAACCGTGATACTGTCAACGACCAAGTCGGGTCTGCGGGGAGTCCCGCTCTCCGTCATGTACAACGACTGAGTCGATACCGCCAGCCGAAGCCACCCATCAGCGTCTGCCGGCACGATTTCCCAGATGGGACCGCTCAAGACAGCGACCGAGTCAGTACGTGCGGGCACCTTCACGGTAACGTTCGCATTTGCGCGGCCGGTCGGTTCCACTGCCCAGCCGACCCATGTACGCTTGCTGCTTGCCTCCGGGTCGCTGAACTCGTAGATACGCACCGAGTCCTCTTTCAGCGAATCACCAAGGAGCACGCGGCTCTCGAACCGAAGGTCGGCCAGCTCCTCAGCGAGGGTCTGGAATGTAGAGCAGCTCCCGAACACCTGCCAGTAGCCGCCGGCGTCAGTGGAATCGCCCAAGTCAATGTCCTGCAGCCCGACAAGACCATAGGAGACACCCGTGTCGGTGGTGCTGAAGAACCACCACTGGCACCGGTCGTAGCGTGCACCGGGCAGCGCTTGTGACGCAATAGCTGTGCTGTACACCTGCGGCAAGTAGCGCTTGGCGTCGCTCTGGTGGTACTGGTTGATGATGTCTCGGCGCTCCCAGTCGTAGAGCAGACCGACCTCCGAGCACCAGACCTGGCAGTCATAGTCTCCGAATGACCTGGCAACAGCTCGGACCGACTCCGCCATGAGCTCGAACTGAGCAGGGTCGAAGCCGTAGTCGCCCTGATACGGATGAAACGAAATCCCGTCCCAGAAGATGCCGGGGCCGTTGCCCGAAGTCGCGATCTGGTAGCAGGTGCGCACCCAGGATATTCCCTTGGCCAGGAAGTAGTCATTCGAGTCGAACATACGGTGGGTGACGCCGATCAGTATCGTGTCGTTCTGATGTCCGGTTCCGCACTGGTGATGAATGACACTCTCAGCGACTGAGGCCATACGTACGTACAACTTGCACAAACCCTCCATGCCACCGAAGCCGGTCGTGTACTCGACCTTCGGCCTACGCCACCAGCCGGTCACTCCACTGTCGTACCAAGCTTGGGTGACACACGTGTCGTTCGGCTCGTTCCAGATTTCCCATGTGTGAACGACGCTACACGGATATTGCCAGGGCCTCCGGTCTCTGTCGGTCTCCTCGTGAGTAACAAGGTCCCGGATGTACGCAGCCCAGTAGTTGGAATCGGAACTGACCGGTTCGAATAGCTTCCGAGGGGCGCAGTAGCCCGCGTTGAAGAGAGTCTCACCGGTCTGCTCGTCAATAACGGTGTCAACCCGACTGCTCGCGTATCTGGAGACCTCGGTGATATTGACGATGGCGCGAGCGTCAGCCCAGTCGCTGTTGACGATGGAGTACAGCCGTGCGTTGAAATCCTCCCAGTGTCGTGCGACCGGGTCGTTCGGCCAGAGCAGCGTTGGCCACCGGGCATAGGTCATCATTGACCCTACGTGCGCGGACTTGGCAATCTGGGCAACCTCCTGCCGCAGCTCTTCCCTATTCTCCCGGACGGAATCTGGGGAAGCCACCCAGGGTACGAAACACCACTCGTCCATGCCCCAGAATGCACTGTCCACCGGGTTCATCCGTCCCATGATCCTCGCTACCAAGTCGGTCGTCGTCTGCGGCGGGGGCTGCAACTGCCCGCCACCGACCGAAATCACCCCGTATTGGCAGGGGTTGTCAGTCCTGTATACGAAGTTGACCGAATCTCCGCCCGTGTGGTTGACTTTGAGCAAGTAATCCCTACCCTTGGTGAAGCAGAGGTTTCCGTAGGTGAACTGGTCGCAGCGCACCCATTGCCAACCGTGGCCGGGCACGAGCGTCTCACCACGGGCGACGACTTCGCTCGTAGCGGCGTCCAGGACTTCGAACCTGTAGTGCCCCGGTTGACTCACTTCCCCGACAAACCACTCGATGTAGTAGATGCTATCTACGTTGGCGATGAATGACTGGCCGACGAAGGCACTTGGACCTGTCCCGGTCCAGCCGTTTGTCGGCAGCTTGGGTTCTACGAAGTAGGCCCGAGTAGCGGCCACTCCGATACCCGCGGTGATGGTCAACACGATGGCCATCAGCCGCAGCGGTCTTACCTTTCTCATTTCTGCCTCCTATAGTTTGACGAACCTCCCAACGACGTGCCCCGGCGTACACTTGAGGAAATAGACGCCGGGTCTCAACTGCCCGAAATCAACGGCCATTGTCTCGCGTGACCGACTGCTCACCGACAGCCTGACCGCGACCCGCCCGAGAATGTCAACGACCTGCACCTCAACCCCATTGCCGTCCTGCCCACAGACTAGCCGCGCCCAGCGTCGGACCGGGTTGGGCGTGAGCCTAGGCACGCCGAGTCTCGGGTGAATCGGAATCTGCTCGGGTTCGGAGATACCGACCGGCAACTGTTCGAGCACGCAGACGCCCGCCAGGTAACACGCCGCATAGATGTACTGGCTGTCCGAGTCCAGACTCCTTACCCGGTACGGCGTGGAGTACTGACCGGAGAGGATGGGCGCTGCCGGGTCGCTCAAGTCGAATACCCTGAAGTCACTGCATCCGAGGCGTGCATACGAGTCGCTCAGGGTTACGGCATAGGCCTGACCGGGCACCCAGACCGAAGCCAAGCGAGAGGGTGAATACGGATTCGCGACCGTGTAGACCTTCAGCGATTCGCGGGCGTGCGCGATGTAAGCGAACGTATCCCGTACCGCGACGTCCCAGCAGTTGCAGGACGTCGTGCTCACGGGAACAGGCTGACTGGGCTGCGCGACGTTGATGATTTGGATGTCCGGTGCCACATACGCGAGCGTATCCTTCACGAAGAGCCCGCCGACGCCGCCGGAGAGGCCGCACCTCCCCACCCACACCGGCTGCCTCGGATTCGCCACGCTGAACACCTCGAACTTGTATTCCTCGGCACAGTAGATAAGGCTGTCACGCAAGGCCATCGCCTCAATGGGATTGAATCCGGTATCTCCACCGACAAAGTGCGGTGAGATAGGGTCGGTGATGTCAACCACGCGTAGCAGCTCTTTGCTTGGACCTGCTGCCCAGCCGATGTAGACCAGCGATTCACAGTTGACCACGGCCCCGGAGAAAGGCGCACCTCCGGCTGTGTCCAGGTTGGCCAGTTCCCGAATGTTGGCAGGGTCGCTCACGTCCAGCAATGTAAGCCCGGTGCCAGACTGAGACGCAACGCAGGCGATACCGTTTCTGATGGAGATGCCAGCCCCGTCGCCCATCGCCAGCAATTCCGTGTCCACGGCAGGATGTGCGATGTCAGCCAGGTCTAATACGGCCATGCCATATTGGTCTCTTGCGACGTAGCCCTGCCGCAAGCCGTCGTCTGCCCAGACGCTCAGCCCGGCGACCGTCGCGTGGCCAACCACCCATGGATGGCTGGAATCCGCCACGCTCACAACGTCGAATCCTGGCAGGAAGAGCAATGTGTCAACGAGGTAGATGTCCTCACCGGTAAGTCCGGAAAGCACGCCCTCCTGCCACGGCGAGGCGGGGTTGGAGACGTTCAGCACGTACAGGTTGCCCGTCCCCATCGAGCCTTGAGCAACGTAGCAGTGGTTGCCTCTGACCTTCACCCCGGCGATGTCTGTGCCCCAGGAGGCGACGCGGTGCGGGTTAGCCGGGTCTCGCGCGTCAAGGATGTACATGCCCCAGCGGTCTCGAAGGTAGGCGTAGCCGCCGTCGTAGTCCAAGGCGTAGCCTGAGTCTGCGCAGGCCCCGAGCAACCGGGGGTTCGCCGGGTCGGCGAAGTCGAATACCCGGAACGTATCGTCCGAGATGCTGTAGACGAGCGTATCCTCAACGTCGATGTCAGCTACCGGCGTCGCCAGCCTGCCGACTCTCGGCGCATTGGACGGGTCCTTCACGTTGAAGACCTCGATGTAGCCGGAAGTGGTGAGATAGAGCACCGTATCGACCAGCACCGGCCTGCCGGCCAGCCGTTTGGCTTGAATGTAGCTGAGAATCTGAGGATTGGCCGTATCAGCGAAGTTGATGACCACGACTTCGCTGCCGCGGGAGAGATAGACCAGCGTGTCCTTCCCGGTCACGCCCCAGCTGGGACCTCCGCCCCACTTGCCGACCATCCGGACATTCAGCGATTCCCCGTCGTCCCTCGGCGTGGGACACAGGCCATGCTTCTGCTCTAGGTAGAACAGCTTGTTGGTCGGCAGCCGTGGCATCGAGTCCGGGTCAAGGTAATACCAGTCCGGCTCCGCCGCCAAGGCCAGCAATCCCATCACCCACAACACTAGAATTGACTTGCTCACGACACCATCCTAAGCCTCACCAGCCCGAAGTCAAACGGCTGCGTCTCCGCCCGAATGGCTGACCTTCAGGACATAGTCCTTGCCCTTGGTGAATTGCAGGCTGCCGTAGGTGAAGTTGTCACAGCGCAACCATTGCCAGCCTTGCCCAGGCACAGCCGTCCGACCATGGGCGACGGTCTGGCTTGTTGCTTGGTCCAGCACGTCGAAGACGTAGAAACCGGACGCGCTCAGATCCCCGACGAACCACTCCAGATAGTATATGCTATCTACGTTGCCGACGAACGATTGGCCGACCCAGCCTTGGTAGGCGCTCCAAGCACTCGTGGCCGTCTTTGGTTCCACGAAATAGGCTCGCGTGGCTGCCAGTGCCGATGCCGCAAGGAAACCGGCAAGGACGACCACCGCTGCCTTCAGCCCTGATGGCTTCATCCTATCCTCCTATTGCTTCACGAGTTTCAGACTCGCAGTCTTCCTGTCCATATGCACTTCTACGAAGTAGACCCCTGACCTGATGTGGCTCAGGTCCAGCCTCCACTGCTTTCCTTCTGCAGCGGGTTCCGCCTTCTGGACAAGCACCGCTCGTCCCGCCACGTCACGGACGGTGATGTTCTCGGGCCCGCGCGAGCCGGTCCAACTCAGTATCGCGCGGCCCCTGACCGGGTTCGGCGTGACGTCCAATCCACTGCATTCCGGTCGCGGCTCTCCACGTCGTGGCTCCGCCAACCCAACCGGTAGAATCTCGTAGATCGCCACCCCGGCTAAGTAACAAGCTACATAGACGTAGCTGCTGTCGCAGGTCACCTTGCGCGCCCGGTACGGCGACTCGTAGTACCCTGTCCGCACCGGCTGCGCCGGCGACGAAATGTCGAAGACATGGAAGTCAACGCACCCCAGGAACGCATACGAATCCCGCAGGCAGATGTCATACCCGCCGCCGTCGTTGATTGCCGCGCCGCCGAGGACTCGAGGCCGCGCGGGGTCTGCCACGCTGTGGACATAGAGCGTCTCGTAGGCCGAGGGGACGTAGGCAAACGTATCCCTGACAGCTACGCCCGCAGCGTATGCGGGATGCCCCGTGGTCGTGCTGACCACGTAGGGATTGGTCGGGTCAGCAATGCTAATGATGGCCAGTCCGAAGGGGCCAGCGATTTCGTACGCGTACTGGCCTTTGACATCCAATCCGCACATTGCCATGTCGAGGCTGTTGCACCTCCCCATCCACACCGGCCGCCTCGGATTCGCCACGCTAGACACCTCGAACTTGTAGGCCTCGGCGCAGTAGACGAAGCTGTCGCGCAGGACCATGGCTTCAACTGGATTGAAGCCGATGCCAGCCCCGATCCTGACCGGGTGCGCAGGGTCGCTTATGTCGACAGAGTGGAACACCTCTCGCGGTGAGGTGTTGAATGCGCTCACGAATGCGACCGTGTCCGCATTCAGAACGGCCAGCGTGTATCTGGCGCTGGCCGAGTCGTACCGACCAAGCTCGGAAATGTGCGCCGGGTCGCTGACGTCGAACAGGAGCATACCGACCTCTCCTGTCGCGATGCAAGCCACGCCGTCCTTGACGGAGATGTCCATCGCAGCGTACATCCCGAGCATCGTCGTGTCCAGCACTGGGTTCCTGATGTCCGTCAGATTCAGCACCCGCAGCCCGCCGGTCCAGCCGGCTGTGACTCCCCATTTCAGCGAGGGGTGAACCCAAGCCTCGCCGCCGCCCGCCGGTTCCTGCCCCACAAGTGTTGGTCGGCTCGAATCAGCGATGTTCACGACGTAGAACTCGGGCGTGAACAGGAGCGTGTCAACAAGGTAGATGCCTTCGCAAGTAACACCGGAGAGCACGCCCTCTTGCCACGGCGAGGCGGGATTGGAGACGTTTAGCACGTACAGGTTACCGGAGCCGGCCGAGCCTTGAGCAACGTAGCAGTGACTGCCCCGGACCTTCACGCCCGCGACGTCAGTTCCCCAAGAGGCGACGCGGTGCGGATTGGCCGGGTCGCGCACGTCCAGTATGTACATGCCCCAACGGTCTCGCAGGTAGGCATAGCCGCCGTCGTAGTCCAGGGCGTAGCCTGAGTCCGCGCAGGCTCCGACCAGATGCGGATTCGCCGGGTCGGCGAAGTCAAACACCCGGAACGTATCGTCCGAGATGCTGTAGACGAGCGTATCCTCAACGTCGATGTCAGCTACCGGCGTCGCCAGCCTGCCGACTCTGGGCGCATTGGTCGGGTCCTTCACGTTGAAGACCTCGATGTAACCTGACGTTGCGAGAAAGAGCACCGTGTCAACAAGCACCGGCCTGCCTGCGAGTCTCTTGGCCTGAATGTAGTTGAGTATCTGCGGATTCGCTGTGTCGGCGAAGTTGATGACCACTACTTCGCTGCCGCGGGAGAGATAGACCAGCGTATCTTTGCCGGTCACGCCCCAACTCGGACCTCCGCCCCATTTTCCGACCATGCGTACGTTGAGCGATTCCTCGTCGGTCGGCTTCGGGCACAGCCCGGCCTTCTGCTCAAGATAGAACAGCTTGTTGGTCGGCAGCCTCGGCATCGTGTCGAGGTTAGCGAAGTACCAGTCCGGCTCCGCCGCCAAGGCCAGCAATCCCATCACCCACAGCGCTATGATTAGCCTAGTCATGCTTCCATCATAGTCCGAAACCCCGTCCGGTCAAACGGCCATCCTCCGCATCCTCGGATGCACGCGACTGAGCGACTCCTGCACCGCCGCATGCTCCTGGAACGAGGGCTCTCGGCCCAGCACCGGCGATACCAGCGCGAAGCCCAAAATCACTGCGGCGATTAATCTCATCCGCTACCTCTCGGATATTGTCAGTTCAGAACTCGCAAAGTCAAGGCCGGAGTTCGGTCGAGTGAATCCCCCGACCTAGACGCAGTTGCTGCTTGGCACGCAGTAGATGGCCACCGGCCAGATGTCTCCGAACGTGTCCGACAGCGCGATGGTCTTCTCAGGCCACTGACCGCTGGTTGCCGACAGGCAGCAGCAGACAGCCAACAGCATGCCTAGGGGGCGGATGGCCCCGGTTACATATGGTGGAGGCCCGGTTGTCCGGACCACTGACTGGATAGCGCAACATGGCGCACCTCCCAAACGGGACAGAACCTCGTACTGCCTGGCGCCGGTGAGACCTGCGCGGCGGCTTCCCATTGCGTCGCCGCGCCCGGCGTCGCTACAACAATTCTACTCTGTCCTGCGAAAAGTCAATAGGGATGTTCCGGGGACGCCAGCCGTCAAGTAGCCGCTAGCCGAAGTCAGATGTCAGCAGCTGGTTGTCAGAAGCGAGAGAGCCTGACTTCTGCATTCTGCAATCTGCATTCTGACTTCTGAATCGGCCTCAACGGCCCCTGGACAACAGTCCGCCCGGTACTCGGTGACCACTCGTACCGCGGCGACCTGAGCAGGTCTGGGTCGCTAGAGGATGCCAATGACCCTCCGGGCTGAACTGAGGGCTTCTTGGGGTGAGAATGCGCCCGCCCCAGGTGAGAATCGTGCTACTTCGCATCGAGACGAGAACTCGATGACCAAGTCGGCGACCATTGGGTCAACGCCGCGCTGGCAGAGGGCGTCACGGAGACCAGAGGCGGGCAAGCCCCTGACTTCAACGTTGAAACGGTCGCCAGCATAGCCTACCACAGCATTGGCGAGGGCTGCGTAGTAACCACGCCTGTCTCCGAGGGCAAGTGACCGCTCAGATTCCTTCAGTCGTTTCCTCACCGCCCGCCCGGCACGGAGCCGCAGCGCGTAGCCCCTGTCCGACTCAAGTCTCCGTCTGTGACGACCAACAAAGACGCCCACCAAGAAGACAATCGTGCCCGCGGGGTAGAATAGTGCCGTCCACCATGTATCTGCCAGCGGCGACGGGATGGCGGAGAAGCAGGACTTGATGTGGCGGATGTCCGTGCCGGACGGCCCGGTATCGGTGCCCGCAGCCGCGGCAGCGACATAGGCAGTCGGCTCGGTCTCCAGTGTATAGTAGGTGTCGCCCTCGGGGTCGAAGAAACTCATGCTGGCGGGCGGCACGATGTTCAAGCCGTCAGCTCTGGGGATTATGGAGTAGGTGAACGTCGCCGTCCCGCAGACGCGCCCGCCTTGGCGGCTTGCCTGCTGCTCGACAATGGGTGCGGGCAGTTTCACACCGTCCGCAACGTGGACCTTCGGCACGCCTATTGTACCGATGTTCCCTGTACCGGAAACCGTAACCTCCAGCGTCAGTGGCTCTCCGTTCCGGGTCCGGTTCCCGCTGAGCTTCGAGGACAGGCAGAACCTACCGACGCCGCCAGCGAAGTCCACAGGCCTACCGGAATCCGGCAGCGGCCGGACGGTAACGCTGAGCGGTGCGGACGACACGGTGAAAGGCGTCTGCATCCCTCTGAAGAGACCGCCCGGCTCGGCGACTACCCCAGCCAAGGTCATGCGGCCGACCGCGAGGTGGCCGGGCTGGACCGGGAGTAGCGTCGCACGCCGCACGACCGCGACGCTGCAGGGCTGGCCACCGCGCTTTGTCGAGAGCCACTTAAGGTCGCCGACATCAATGACCTCCGCGGTCCAGAAGCCATTGAACGCAGGAACGTCCTTAATCATTACGCCGCCGACGCGGGTCCGGGAAAACAAGCGGTAAGCCACCTGTACTTGCTCGCCAACGAAGACCGACGTTCGGTCTATCGTACAGACAAGTTCGACACCGTTGGTGCTGGGCCAACGCTCAGGCGGAGGCACTGACTCACCGGCCGGCACCACGCGTACGGCTATTGGCTGTGTCTCATACGTTGCGCCTTCGTACACCAGCCGGACAGAACCTATCGTTAGGGACCCGGTCCGCCTCGGCTCAAGTGTGTAGACGAATGCTACTACGCGCCGCGACGCTGCGCTGTCCGGGGCCGGGTCGCTCGTGAAACCGCACCGCGCAGCGCTGATGGGCTTGAAGTCGGTCATAACAGGCAGTCTGGGTTGGGGAAGGCCGCCTGCGCACGATCCGGTCGCAGCCACGGTCAAGAACAGCCGCTCACCGAACGCGACGGTCGAACGGTCTACTTCGGCCGAAAGCTCAACGTCAGCGGCTGACGTCACGACCGGAACCAGCAGAACTAGTGCCGGCAGGGCTGCCTTGAGGACGGCAGCCACTGCCGGCAGCCGGAGGGGAGGCAGAATCTCCGGCCTGCTCAGGGCTCGACCGCAAGCCGTACGGCGACCTTCACGGACGGGCTAGAGGCTCCGGGCAGCCCTCCAGGCGGCCCGCCTCGACGAGCACCGCCCGGACCAGAGCCGCCGCCGAACCCTCCGCGTCCGCCCGGCCCGCCGCCGGGGCCACCGCTGCCCGCGGGCGGGCCGCCCTCGGGCTGCATGTCCCGCATTGCCTCGCGCTGTGCGGCGCTTGGGCCAGCAGTTACTGCGAGGTTCAGTCCGGCACCTGCACCTGCGTCGAGCGAGTAGTGGCCGAGGGCCGTATCCCGCAGCGGTATGCTGAACTCGTATACGCACATGCCGTTCTCGTTCGAGAATGCCGCAGCCGGGCCCTGCGAGCCGTCGGTCGGCACCGGTATGTCGAGTTTGTCGACATCGGTCACGACCAGCTTGCCTTGGAACTCGTCTCGCAACCGGTCAGAGGGGGACGGCATCCGACCCGAGGCTGGCGCGGAGTCGGGCGGGCCGCCGGACCCTTCGCGCGCTCCGGAACGCTCCGGCCCCTGGGGCAGACGGAAACTCATGGTCCGTTTGCCGGGGCCGGTCACGTGCAGTGTCATGCCACCCATGCTGGTTGGCCGGGACCACCTCGCATCGTTGGCCCGGAACTTGGCCACCACGTACAGGTGCCCGGCGTCGTTGGCGACCGACAGATGCAATCCCTGTCCCATCGTGGTACAGGCCTGTTCGTCGCTCCAGTCATCGACGTTGACGTCGGCGTGTACCGGGCCAGGCGCCCAGCCGCTGGCCAGCCGCGCCGTGGCACAGCCGGCGACAGCGGCCGCCGTGAC
>CAZVCQ010000042.1:0-12519 GCA_964626085.1 uncultured bacterium | reverse complement strand
AAGCAGGCAGATGTACGGCCACTTCTTGCTCTTCACGAACGCCTTGACTCGAGCCTCGTCGGAGGGCTTGTCCACCGAGAGCGCGACAATCTGCAGGCCCCGCTCCTTGAGCGTATCGTAGATCGGCATGAGGGCGTCGAGCTCGGCGATGCAGTTGACGCAGGGCAGGTCCCAGCATTCCATGTAGACCGGGCCGATCTGCAGCAGGCTATCGAGCGTGATATCGTTGCCATTCACGTCGGGTAGCGTAAACGGCCCGGCCTTCGGGTTCTCTTCTTCGTCGGCGGCCGCGAAGCCGATGCCGGCAGCCAGTGCCAGGATCAAACCAATGCTCAGAAAGTGTCTCATTTCTCCTCCGTGAGAACGAACCGGTCAATGGTGGCGGACTGGAGCACGCGATGCTCGTCGGTTCCGCTCGCGTCCTCGACGAATACCGCCGCGCCCAGCTTGTCAAGCCGGTACCCGGCAATCGCGAACGTCAGGGTGTCAACCAGCGTGTCACCGCGGGCGAGGCTGACCGGCAGGCCGTTACGGTCAGGCACGAACTGCGCCGGGACCCGGAAGTAGGCCCCACCGAGCGGGGCGGGCAGACTGTCTTCGGTGACGACGCAATAGAGCGTCGGGCTGGTGCCCGGCGTGATGCTGTCCGCGGCGAGCCGGATGAACACCCGGCCGACGCTGCTGTCCGCTTCGCCGCTGGCCTCAAGCATCATGAACGACGTATCCGATTTCACGCTCTTCACGGCGTTGTCGAACTCGCCGTAGTACTGCGCCGGGTCGGACGGCATCACTACTTCAAGGTAGCCGTCGAGCACGAGCGAGGGCTGACCCGGGTTGTGCTGGTAGCGAAACACGCGCAGGCTGTCATCCGGGTTGATGTTGAACGTGTCGTAGGCATAGGGATGCCACTCAGCGATGACCAGGCTGTCGCCGTAACGCGTCCTCACCAGGCTGTCCAGCGCTCGCGCCGCGAGCGCACAGTTTTCTCAGCCGGCCTCGCTGATCAGTTCCGCCAGAACCCGGCGGTTGGTCGGCTGAACCGGCACGACCGGCGCCTCAGAGCAACTGAGGACGAGCGTCATGAAAACGAAAGCCGCAGTCAGCGGTGTAGTCTTACGAGACATGAAGGTAATCTTAAGAGCGTGCGCGGGCGGTGTCAAATCAGGCCTCTCCTGCCGATATATACACATGCCGTCCCGGGATATTCCGGCCGGGGCTGGGCCGCCGTTGTTCTGCTTGACTAATGCCTGTCTGTGCGGACACTTAGGAAGTGGAGAAGTATGTCCAGGCGATCACCACAACTGACAGCCGAGCCACCGCCCGACACATCGCCGGCGCGCTGGTTGACCGTCGGCTGGCTGCCTGCGTCCAGATTGTCGGCCCGATTGAGAGCATCTATCGCTGGCAGGGCAGGATTGAGACTGCCCAGGAATGGCTCTGTCTCATCAAAACGACGCGGGCCCGGTTGCGCGAGGTCGTCGCCGCGGTGGAAATACTCCACCCCTATGACACCCCTGAGATAGTCGCTCTGCCGATTGCCACCGGCAGCCGGCGCTACCTCGACTGGCTCTCGGCATCGGTACGCGGGGAATTGCCGACTGGCGAATTGCGAATGTCGAATGCCCGAACAGCCGGCAATCGACGATCGGAAATCGGAAAAACGAGGAGATCCGTTTGCCGCTGAGGGAACTCATCTCCGCCCTGCAGGACCCGGAACCGGCAACGCGGCGCCGTGCCGTCGAGCAGCTGGGCCAAATCGGCGGCGACGAGGCGCCCGGCGCCCTGGTCCTGATGCTCAAGGACCCGGACGATACGACCCGGGCTCTGGCCGCATACGCGCTCGCGGCCATCGGCGCCGATGCGGTCGAACCCCTGACGCGGTATCTTGCGACCTGGCAGGGCCCGGTCGACACCGTCCTGCCGGCGGTGCTTGGGGTGCTGCGTTCCGAGCGCGGACTCGACTTCCTGACCGCACACCTCGCCGACCCGGAACCCAAGACCCGCGCCGCCATCGCCGCCGCGCTCGGCCGCATTGGCAGCGCCCGCGCACTGCCGCCGCTGCTCGAACTGCTGCGGGATATGGTCGTTGAAGTCCGGCTTGCCGCTGCCCGGGCCCTCGGCGAGTTCCGAAGCACGAAAGCCCTGGACGCTTTGCTCGACGAAATGGCCGATGAGAGCCCGTTGGTGCGGGCCGCCGTGGTCGAGGCGCTCGGCCGCATCGACAGCCAGAAGTCGGTTGACACGCTCTCCCGTGCCTGCGCGGAAGACCCGGACCAGAACGTCCGCGAGGCGGCGCTGGCGGCGCTCCGCCGCGTCAGCGCCGAGTCGGTTACGCCGCTTATTCGCGCGCTGTCCGGCAGTGACTTGAACGAACGCCTCCGCGCTTTCAACCAGTTGCTGGACCAGGGCAAAGCCTCGGTCCTCCCGCTTACCGAGCTCCTCACGAACGAAGAACCGACGGTACGCACCGCGGCCGCCGAGGTGCTTGGCGCGCTCGGCGACGCCGCCGCGCTCAACTCCCTCGTCCGCGCGCTCGACGACGACGACGACCGGGTTCGGCTCCTAGCGACGACCGCGCTGGGCCGTATTAAGCACGCCCGCTCCGCCCAGGCTCTGGCCAGCCTGCTTGAAGACCAGGATAACAAGGTCGCGGCCGCGGCCGCCAACGGGCTCGAGAACCTCAGTGAACTGGCCGTCGACCCGGTGTTCGAACTCCTCAACCACGAGTCGGCCAACGTCAGGGTACGGGCGATCGAAGTACTGGGCCGGCTTCGGCACCGCGGTGCCTGCGACCGCCTGATCCGCGGCCTGGCCGACCCGGTCATCTGGGTGAAGATTGCCTCGGCCCAGGCCCTCGGCCAGATCGGTGACAGCCGGGCGGGGTCGGCTCTGGTTGACACGCTCAAAGACCGCGACCCGGTGGTCCGCGCTACGGCGGCCGAGGCGCTGGGCAAATTGCGTGACTTCACGGCCACCATGCCGCTCTTGAACCTACTCAACGAAGAAAGCGACCTTGTGCGCGTCAACGCTCTCCGTGCCCTTGGCCGCATCGGCAACCCGGCGGCAATCCCGTTCCTCGAGCCCGCGCTGGATTCGCCGGAGCCCGGTGTGCGCCGTGCTGCGATTGACGGGCTGGCCGCGTTGCGCGTTACCGGCGTACTGCCGAGGCTGCACCGGATGTCACGAAGCTGGCCGGTGGGAAGAGAACCCAGGGAAGTAAGGGATGCGGCCCAGCAGGCAATCGTGACACTGGAAGCAGCGCTAGAGCAGGAGAACGCGCTGGAACCTCAGCCGGACGAATCCGACGAGAGCAAGCAGCAAGGCGCTGGCAGCTAGAGCAGCGTTTCTAACGGTTCCTTGCATTTGGTGACCTTGCTCATGGTCTGACCTGCCGACGCGGTCCACGTGAATATCTGCGGGTTCTGGTTGTAGTTGTTCAGGTAACCCGTGCTCGACTCGCTCAACGCCGCAAACAGGCTGGGGGTACCGTTCCGCGTTTTGCATTCTGCATTTTGCCTTCTGCCTTGTCCGCCTTCCGTCCCTGGCCTCTACCTTAACCTCAGCCTCAACCTAATCCTTGGTCCAAACCTCAACCCTAGCCTCAACCTATGCCTATGCCTGCGGAATGATGGGGGCTCGCAGTCGAGACGGTGCTCGCCAGCCAGCCCTGACCATCCTCCGCCACTCGGCACCGGACAATCGGAAATCGGAAATCAGATAACCGCCAAGACCGCCAAGGTCCCGGACGCGGAGGTGACCAACCACGGATGCACTGCCAGATGGGGCCGCTGAGGCAACTCCGGTCCGTTCCCCCCACGGGAGAATCGTGTTCATGGACCAAGCAGACCCAAGCTTCAAGTCCCAAGCCTCAAGCCCAGGGAGTCGGGCGGCGGCGTGCGCCGGAACCTTCCTCGTTACTCCTCAAGAAGCTCGGCAAGTTGGTTGCGAAGTTCTCTGCAGGGGGATTCGGGAAGGAACTCGGACGCGAATGTGGACTGCGACTCGGCAAGGACCTTGGGACGGAACCTGACTCGTTGCTCGGCAAGGAACCGGATAAGTAGCTCTGGTCGTTGCTTGCGAGGTAGCGGACCAAGTAGCGGTGGACGTGGCCGAACAAGTAGCCTGCGCAGTTCCCCGCCAGGTTCCTCGGAACGTGACTTCGGAGACCACGGGGGATAGCTATGGGCATAGGAGGGGTCGGAGAGGGAATAGGGGCTAGCGTATTGGGACTAGCGAAGTTAGGGCCTTTCCCCTAGGCGGACGGAATGTGTGCTATACTACATATTGAGACTCGGGAAAGAGCGGCAGTTCTGACCGTCCGCGCGTCAGGAATCGCTGACCGCGTCGCCGCTCCCATCAATCTGCAATCCCCAATCTGAAATGCCGCTGTGCCGCGCCTTGACATGCTGCCCCGCACGTTTTGCGGACGGCCGGGCAGAGCCAGAGCATGGCCCGGCAGGACGGCGATCCGCCGTGCCGACGTCGCCGGCAGAAAACCCGGACAAGCCCAGCTGCGCGTCCTCTGCCATTGACACTTGCCCGGGTGGATGTATCTTCTACTGAACTGATGCTAATGAGTCTCAACGGGGGCCGCGGTATCGGCCCAGCGACGCAGCGCAGGAGCCTGCTTCTCGCGACGTCGCTGCTGACAGCACTGGCAATCGTCGCAGGCTGCGCGAAGAAGGCGCCGGCGCGGCCGGAGAAGCCCAAGGGTCGGGCCCACGTGGCAATCAGTAGCCCGGCGACCTATTCTTCCGTGACAAGCGACCCGAACCAGGATTCGGTGCTCTACGTGTTCGACTGGGGCGACGGGCTCTCCGACACCACCGAGCTCCTGCAGTCAGGCGAAACCGCCTTCGCAGCTCACGCCTGGGCGAGCATCGACGTGTTCGCGGTCCGGGTGCGGGCGCAGGACTCGAAAGGAAACCGGTCCGGCTGGTCCGACGCGCTGAGCGTATCGGTCACGGTCAATCATCCCCCGGACACTCCGATGAGGCCGAGTCACGCCGGAGTCGACTCGGTCGGGAAACCCGTCGCTTTCACGACCTCAGCCACCGACCCGGACGGGGATTCAGTGCGGATAAGGTACTTCTTTTCCGAAGGCCAGGTCGGTGTGTACGGCCCCAAGGTGGCCAGCGGCGAAGCCTATACCGATTCAGTGATGTACTCACAGAACGGGTGGAAGCTGGTCTATGCCGTGGCAACGGACGGGACCGATACTTCGGACTGGTCCACGCCGGACAGCATCTTCGTCAACTCACCGAACGTGGCTCCGTACGCGCCGACTATCGTCATGGACTACACTCCGACCCGCGGCATTGCCGACGGTCCGGCCTACCGGTTCTACGCTTCCGCCCGGGACCAGTACGGCGACAGCCTCTACTATCGCTGGTACTTCGACGGCACCGATTCGGTTACTTCCGGAATATCGCCGAGCAGCATCGACAACTTCGTGGAGTGGACGCCGGTGGGCGATACCCATACATACACCGTGGCGGTACGGGTGTTCGACCAGACCGGCCAGACCAACGACACCCTGGCGACGATGACCTTCAAGACGGTCGCCGAGGGAGAGATGCTCTGGGGCAGACCGGGGGAGTTCATCGCCTCGCCGGCCATCGGCCCCGCGCTCTGGCGCGGCGATACCCGAACCGGAATCATCTGCGGCAGCACCGACGGATACCTCTACGTGGTGGACGCCTACCAGTCGTCCATCATCAACCAGATCTCAATCGCCGACCCCGACGAATACAACTCGTCGGTGACCATCGGTACCGATGGTACAAGGTACGTGGGCAACGAGAACGGCTGGTTCTACGCCATCGGTGCTGACGACAGTATCAAGTGGCAGTTTGGTGACGGATCCAGCGGCATGACTGCGACCGCGGCGCTGGGCGGCGACGGCAGCATCTACTGCGGCGGCGAGGACCAGCGCATCAGCAAGCTGATTGACAACGGGTCCAGCCGAACCGTGGCCTGGAGCTACCTCCTGCGCGAGGAAATGTCGAGCTCGCCCGCCATCGGGCCGGATGGTACAATCTACTGCTGCGACTACGACGGCTACGCGTACGCTCTGAACGAGAACGGCACGCTGCGCTGGCAAGTCCGTGCGGCCGATACCCTCGGCATCACCTCCTCACCCGCCATCGCCTCGGACGGCACGGTCTACGTTTGTGCCGAGGACGGAAGACTGCTGGCAATCAGAGACGGCAGTATTGCCTGGCTCTACGAAGTCACCCCCTGGCGCCCGATCTCGTCGTCGCCGATAATCGGCCCCGACGGCAACATCTACTTCGGCTGCGACGACGGCAAGCTCTACCGCATCGATCAGAACACCCACCAGCCGCCGGCTAGCTGGCCGATATCTGTCTCGGCAGCGGACGTTGTCAACAACACTCCCCTGCTCTGCGCTGACGGCATCATCTATGTCGCGGACGAACGTTCGCTGTATGCCTACGAAGTCGACAACCCGGGCGGCGGTCCGCGCTGGCAGGTGGCCCTTTCGCTCACGACAATGAAAGGCTCGGGCCACCGGCCGCGGCGGCTTTCACTCGACAACCAGCCGTCGGCGGCGGTTGACCAGTATGGCATCATCTACATTTCAGCCGGCACCGGCATCTTCGCCATCGCGGGAAGGCCGGGCGGAACCCTGGCCGCGACCGGCTGGCCGATGTTCCACAACGATGCCAGGCACACCGGCCGTTTTGGAGCGAGGTAGGCAGCTCCGCTGACTCTTTCGCGTCGAGTTCTAGTGTGAAATCCGGACTTCGGTTCGGCTAGAACCGGAAGAGCTGGTTGCCGAGCAGGGCAGCCGCGACCCGTCCGCGCAGGGTCCGGCCGAGGAACGGCGAGTTTCGGGAGAGCGAGAGCACCCGGTCGGCCGTGTATTCCCACTCCGCCTTGAGGTCGAGCACGACCAACTCGGCTTCGCGGTTCGCGGCGACTGCGGCGGGCGGCAGGTTCAGAATCCGGCGCGGCACGACGGTCAGCCGGGCGATATAGTCGGCCAGGGACAGGACCTTGCCAAGCACGAGATGCTCGTAGCCGAGACTGAACGCAGTCTCGAATCCGATGATACCCGGCGGCGCGGCGTCGAACTCCGCGTCCTTCTCGCCTTTCAGATGCGGCGCATGGTCGGTGGCAATGGCGTCAATCGTACCGTCAGCCAGGCCGGCAATCACCGCCCGCCTGTCGGCCTCGGTCCGCAGCGGCGGATTGACCTTGTAGTTGGCATCGAAGCCGGCGAGCGCTTCCTCGGTCAGCGTGAAGTAGTGCGGGCAGGTTTCGGCCGTGACCTGCACCCCGCGATCCTTGGCCCAGCGGATGACGTCGACCGTTGACCGCGCCGAGACGTGGGCAATGTGAACTCGCGCCCGCGTGAACTCGGCGAGCAGGACGTCGCGCGCGGCCTGCGCCGACTCGGCCACGTCCGGCCCCGACTTCAGCCCGAGTTTCGTGGAGACTCGACCCTCGTTGGCGATACCATCGACCAGTTCCTTCACTTCGCAGTGGGAGATGACCGGCACGTCGAATGCCTTGCAGTACTCCAGAACCCGGCGCATCACCTGCGGGTCCGAGACCGGTGAACCGTCGTCCGAGAAGGCCACCGCGCCAGCCTCTACCATCGAGCCGATTTCCGCCAGCTCTTTCCCCTGTCTGCCTTTGGTGCAGCAGCCGATCGGGTGGACCCGGGCAAATCCCGCTTCCGCTGCCCGGCGGATCTCGAACCGGACTTGCGCCTCGGTGTCGATTGCCGGTTCGGTGTTCGGCATCGGACATACCCGCGTAAACCCGCCGGCCAGCGCGGACGCGGTACCGCTGGCGATTGTCTCCTCGTCCTCCCGCCCCGGCTCGCGCAGGTGGCAGTGGATGTCGGCAAATCCGGGTGCGATGTGCTTGCCGCGGCAGTCGAGCACCTCGGTGCCGTCTCCCGCCGGGATGCTCGCTTCGACCTTCTCGACGCGTCCGGCGACCACGAGCACGTCGGCCCGACGCGTGCTCCCCTTCTGCGGGTCGATGACGATGCCGCCCTGCAGCAGGACTCTCTCCCTGGTTTCCGCCTTCATCCCTTCGCCTTCGGCCTTCATCCCTGTTCTCCCTGCGCCTCGCCGCCGGCCAGGAGGAACAACACCGCCATCCGCACCGCCACGCCGTTCGTGACCTGCGGCAGCACCAGTGTCCGGCTGAAGTCGGCGACGTCGAAGTCCATTTCCACGCCCCAGTTGACCGGGCCCGGATGGGTAACCACGACCTCAGGCGCGAGCCTTCTCAGCCGTTCCGCGGTGAGGCCGTAGAGGGCGCGATACTCGCGCACCGTGGGGAAGCTCGAAGAAGTAATCCGCTCCTGCTGGACCCGGAGCATGTTCACGACATCCACCTCGTACAGGATCCGGTCCAGGCGGTAGAAGACCTCGCAGCCGTATTCCTCAACCTCGGGCGGGACCATCGTCGGCGGGCCACAGACCGCGACCTTCGCTCCCAGCTTCGTGAAGCAGAGCAGGTTCGAACGGGCAACCCGCGAGTGGGCGATGTCCCCGACAATCAGAATACGCTTCCGCTCAAGGCTGCCGAGTCTCTCCCGCAGGGTGAAGGCATCAAGCAGTGCCTGGGTCGGATGCTCGTGCGCGCCGTCGCCGGCGTTGACCACGAAGGCCTTCACGTGCCGGGACAGGAAGTGCGGGGCACCCGGCGATTGATGTCGGATGATGATGCCGTCTACGCCCATCGCCTCGATGTTCCGCGCAGTATCGAGCAGGGTCTCGCCCTTGGACACCGACGACGTCGCCTTGCTGAAGTTGACGCAGCCGCAGCTAAGCCGGCTCGCGGCGAGGCTGAACGAAGTCGCGGTACGGGTTGACGCTTCGTAGAAGAGGTTGACCACGGTCCGGCCGCGCAGCGCCGGCACGATCGGGATCGTGCGGTCCAGCACCTCGCGGAAGGTACGAGCCTGGTCGAGGATTGTCAGGATTTCGGAACGGTCAAGACCCTCGATGCCGAGAAGGTGCCTTGACCTCAGCTTCATTTTGGCTTTTGGCTTCTGGCTTTTGGCTTTTGGCTTTGCCCGACCCTTGTCAGCACGACCTCATCCCGGCCGTCGGTTTCTTTGAGGAAGATATCAACCAGGTCGTCGCTTCGGGTCACGACGGTCTTGCCCGCGAAGTCCGGCTGGATCGGCAGCTCCCGGTGGCCGCGGTCAACGAGCACCGCCAGTTGGATTGCCCGAGGCCGGCCAAAGTCCAGCAGCGCGCTCAGGGCCGCGCGGATCGTCCGCCCGGTGAAGACCACGTCGTCCACGAGCACAAGGGTCTTGCCGTTGATGTCGAAACTTATCTCCGTGCCGCGGACAATCGGGGTTTCCGACACCATCTGCAGGTCATCACGGTACAGCGTGATGTCAATCGCGCCGACCGGGACCTTCGACCTGCGGCCGGAATTGAGCCGCGCGGCGATCCGCTCGGCCAGCGGCACGCCCCGGCGCTTGATGCCGACCAGGGCCAGGTCTTTCACTCCGGGATTGTGGCGGCTGATTTGTGCGGCAAGCTTGGTGATGAGAGCGTGGATCGCCTTGGCGTCCGCCAGGCGCCGCTTCATGAGGTAATCCTATCCGCAGATTTCGCAGATTCCGCAGATTGGCCCCGGACCCTATCTGTGTAATCGGTGTAATCTGTGGATTTCCTCCATCTTGCTTCGCTCGGGTCAGGCCTTGGTGCCTTTGTGTCTTTGTGGTGCAATATCGGGCGCAGTCCGGTCATTTCACCAGCAGCCCGACCGGTATCAGGACGCAGTACCCGAGAACCAGGAGTATCGGCGCCAGCGTGATTGAACCCGATGCGAGTGTGATGAATCCGGCAACGATGGTCACGATGCCGGCGCCCATGATGGCATAGTTCTTCTTCTTCAGGTTGATCATGGGCCGGGACGGTTTCTTCGATGCCGGCTTCGGTTTGGCGGGCTGCGGCCTGACGGGCTTGCGGTCTGGTTTCATTCAGCAGTTACCTCGGCGTCCATCTTAACGGCCCTTGCTGTGAAGTCAAGCCGAGGCAACCCCAGGCTCAAGCGCAAGCTGCAGATACTGCCAACTGGTTACTCGACCGAGCTGGACTTGGGTTCGTCGTCCAACCGCAGCCTGTCGTCAACCGGCGGAGGCGCAAACCGCTTCTCTAGATAGACGAAGAGCGACTGCGGGTCCGGTGGCAACATCAGATGAACGCCCCGGAAGTTGTCGAGGTAGTTCTTTCGCGAGAACGGGCTGATGACGATGCCACCAGTTGTCCGAAACCACCGGCGGAACTGTTTCCACTCATACCGCGCCGTGAACATCCGCTTGTCCACCTCGATGCCCTTGTCGGTCAGCGTGTAGGTGATTGGCAGGAAGAAGGTGTTCAGCGCGAGGAACAGCACGACCATGGCCAGAATACCGAGCATCGGCCCGAACACCATCCAACTGAACGCGACGAACGCCAGGACGAAGAACGAAGCCACCACCGTCTTCCTCGGGCTTTCCCTTGCCCTGTGTACGGTCCAGCTCAGCGGTTCGGCCATGTCACATCATTCTGCAATCAGCATCTTCTCCACAGCGTCATCGTCCTCGGTCTTCAGAGAACAGAAGTACACGCCCGAAGGACACGCTCGCCCTTTCTTGTCTCTACCGTCCCACTTCAAGCTGTATCGCCCGGCTTCCTGCCGGCAATCGGCCAGCTTCCTCACCTGCCTGCCGTCCACGTCGTAGATGCTGAGGCAGACCTTGCTTCTGACCGGAAGGTCATAGGCGATTCGTGTGGCCCTTCGGAAGGGATTCGGCGAGTTGTGGTAGAGTCTGAAAGCTCCGGGCTTCAGCGAAGAAAGAATGACCTCGTCCCTGTTCCGGCTGAACCTGGCGCTGAATTCCGAACTCCAGAAGCCGCCGATGATGTAGTACATGCCGGCGTTGAGAAATCCGGGGGTGGATACCGGGGATTGGGAGATGCAGCCTGAGAGGCAGTACGGACCGGCTTTGTCGTCGAGCACTCCGGCGGACGTCACGGTGTACCAACCGAGGTTGCCTGCCGGCAGGTCCACAGCAGCAGCCAAAGACGGGCCTTGCTGGGGCGATACCGGACTGGCTCCCCATAGACAAATCCAGAGGGAAATGAAGGAAAGGTAACCCATGGGCCTCCTTAGCTACACATCAAGGCTTAATCAGAACGTAGTGCATGTTGTCGGAGTCCGGGTCGATGGTGGCAGTGCTCGGAAGGTAGGCACGCGTCCTGATTGTGTTGGCACCTGTTACCTCGCAGGTAGCGCAGAGTATGAAATTGGCATTGAAACTCACCGTACTGGTGAGGAAGACCAGGTCGCCGACCACAGCACCGGTGATGGTGGCCGTCGTTTCCACGAACGCGGGACCGCTTGTGCTCGGGAAGTCGACGTTGACGGTACCGAATCTGAGCGACTGCATCGTTGTCGGTGAGGTGTTGCCGACCGCGCTCGGATATCCCCAGACAGGATCACTGCCCGAACCCAGTGATATGACTGCCTTTCCCGAATCTGAACCAGTGCCACGTTCAATCTTGCTCAAAGTGACATTGTTGCCGGCTATCATCCCACTGGTGATCGAGGCCGCCTGTCCGGTACGCACGAAGCCCGTAGTGTCCTTGCCTTGTAGTGTCTTGGCATCCCAAAGCGCGGTCGTGTCTTTGCCCTGAAGCAAGTGAGAGTTGCCCGCCACCGCCGCGCTGTCCGAAGCCGGTGCCGAACTGGCGTAGTCGGCGGTATCAGAAAAGGGCGCCTTGAAGTTGGTGGCGACGTCTGCCCTTACGATCGTGTTGGGGACGATCATCGCACTCGTCACCGCGTCGGCCTCACCCGTACGCACGAAGCCGGTCGTGTCTTTGCCCTGTAGAGTCTTGGCATTCCAGAGGGCTGTTGTGTCCTTCCCCTGCAGCAGGTGAGCGTTTCCAGCCACGGCTGCACTGTCCGAAGCCGGCGCGGCATGGGCATAGTCGGCGGTGTCGGCGTAGGGAGCTTTGAAGTTGGTGGCGACGTCGGTCCGTAGAATCGTGTTGGGGACTATCATCGCACTTGTCACCGCGTCGGCCTGCCCGGTACGCACGAAGCCCGTCGTATCCTTGCCCTGCAGCGTCTTGGCGTTCCAGAGGGCTGTCGTGTCATTCCCCTGCAGCAGGTGAGCGTTTCCAGCCACGGCCGCACTGTCTGCCGCCGGGGCGTCTTTGGCATAGTCCGCGGTATCCGCGTAGGGAGCCTTGAAATCGGTGGCGACGTCAGCCCGATTAATCGTGCTGGGAGCAATCATCGCGCTGGTCACCGCATCGGCTTGGCCGGTGCGGACGAAACCCGTCGTGTCCTTGCCCTGCAGTGTTTTCGCATCCCAAAGGGCGGTCGTGTCCTTGCCTTGCAGCAGATGGGAGTTACCGGCGACGCGCGCGCTGTCTGATGCCGGGGCGGCGTGGGCGTAGTCCGCGGTGTCGGAGAATGGAGCCTTGAAGTCGGTGGCGACGTCCGTCCTTGCGATCGTATTGG
>CAZVCQ010000041.1:0-12536 GCA_964626085.1 uncultured bacterium | reverse complement strand
TCATCGGCCCGCTCGAAGCCTCCGCCATCGCCTACGCCCTCGAAAAGACCAAGTTTCCGCGACCCCTGACCCTCGATTTGATGCGGCTCATGGTCGAGGGACTGCAGGGCCGCGTCCGCCGCGTGATCGTCACCAAACTCGAGAACGAAACGTTCTTCGCCGAGATAGTAATCGAAGCCGGCGACCGAGTCCTGACCATCGACGCGCGGCCGTCCGACTCGGTCGGCCTGGCCCTGCGTACCGAGGCGCCGATTTACGTTGACGAAGCGGTGATGGAAAAAGCGGGCCAGTGGATGACGGCGCAGGACGAAGACCGGCTCAAGGACCTGCGCGAGAAGATGCGCACCATCAACCCCGAAGACTTCGGCAACTACAAGATGTAGGGAAACACCAAATGCCGAACGCCGAACGCCGAACTGCCCACCAAGAGCCGACGCCAGAGGGGAAGGCGAATTCGGAGTTCGCACTTCGGAGTTCGCACTTGTTACGCGGCATCGACCGCTTGGAGACCGAGGCCGAACTGGCGGCCAAGCTCGAGAAGTCGCAAAAGACCGGCAAGCCGCTGCGGGTCAAGCTGGGCATCGACGCCTCGGGCCCCGACATCCACCTCGGGTTTGCCGTACCCCTGCGCAAGCTCCGCCAGTTCCAGGACGCCGGCCACATCGCCGTGCTCATCATCGGCGACTTCACCGGCAGCATCGGCGACCCGTCGGGCCGCTCCAAGACCCGGCCCCAACTGACCGACGAACAGATTCAGGCCAACATGGAGCGGTACAAGGAACAGGTTTTCAAGATACTCCTGCCTGACCGCTGCGAGTTCCGCTACAACTCCGAATGGTCCAAACCGATGGGCGGCGCCGACATCATCAAGCTCGCGGCGAAGTACACGGTCGCCCGGCTAGTCGAGCGCGAGGACTTCAAGAAGCGGTTGGCCGCCGGCGACCCGATCCACGTCCACGAGCTCCTCTACCCGTTGTTCCAGGGCTACGACTCGGTTGCGGTCCGGGCCGACATCGAACTCGGCGGAGCCGACCAGTACTGGAACCTGCTTGTCGGGCGCGAGCTCCAGCGCGAATTCGGCCAGGAACCGCAGGTCGTCCTGACCATGCCGCTGCTCATCGGTCTCGACGGCGTCCAGAAGATGTCCAAGTCCTATGGCAACTACGTCGGCATCACCGAGCCGCCGCGCGAGATGTTCGGCAAGCTGATGTCCATCCCGGACAGCCTCATCATCAACTACCTCGAGCTCTGCACCGCCCGGCCCGAACCGGAAATCGCTGCGGCTAAACAGCAACTGACGTCAGGTGAGAATCCGCGCAACGTCAAGGTTGAGTTGGCCAGAGACGTTATCGCCATCTACCACTCGCGCGCCGCCGCGGACGAAGCCGCAGCCGAGTTCGACCGCATCTTCCGAGACAAGCAGTTGCCTGACGACATGCCCGAGTTTAAGGTCCCTGCTGCGGGCATCAATATCATTGACCTCGTCGTCACCGCCGGGCTCCTCTCCTCCAAGACCGAAGCCCGCCGCAAGCTGATTGAGGGCGCGTTCCACCTCGACAACCAGCGTCTCACCGACGCTGGGCTGCTCGTCAAAGTCACGTCCCCCGCCGTCCTCAAGGTCGGCAAGCGCCGCTTCCTCCGCCTCGTCCCATAGCCGCGACAAGGCGCAAGCTCAAGCACAAGCCGCGAACGGCAGTAGGAAAAAGGACAACCGCCAAGTTCGCCAAGGACGGGCCGGATTCCGCCACACCGATAGAATCTGCGAAATCTGCGGATTTCCGAGGTCCGGACACGGCGTTCTCGCCGGTGGAGTCAGACGACACAACCGCCAAGACGGCGGTCAGAATTCGAGGGGCCGGCGAAACGAGGACGTGATGTCCCGGTCGAGTTCGCGGGCTAGGAGCTTGAGCAGAGCTTCAAACACGGTTGACTGCCCGAGCCACGCGGATGATAGTCTCGATGCCTTCCAGCGGGTCCTGCCGCCGGAAGACACCCAGGGCCTCTGCCTCCTTCGCCAACGCCTCAACTATAGCGAGGTTCCGACCGAAGTCGGCCGGCTCGCTGCGGACGAATTCCGTCTCGAACCGCTCCAGCGCCGCCGCGTTCTTGACCATCATCCAAGTATAGCAGAACCGGAAACGGAGTCACGTTAGGGCAAGACCCTCGGAACGAGCCGCACAAGTCGCGGCACGAGTCGCCGCGCGAACCACGGCAGAAACCGGACCGCAAGTCGAACCGCGAGACGCCCTGCAACAGACGCTCCAAGTCGCCTCGGAACAGGTCCTGCCGGTCCACCCACAAGTCAGCTGCCAAGTCACCTTGGCACTCGGACTGCCAATCAAAGGCCGAAGCGCGCCGGATTCCGCGGTCAGATTCGCGCTCCAAGTCGCGTCCAGAACCAGGGTCAGAACCACCCCGGGAACCGTTCCGGGAACGGTTCCGACCGTGGTTCCCGGAAGGTAGATTCTGACGGCCTCGACCGCACCTAAAGTTGTCTCTTTCTGTTACTTAGATTGCTTCGGGGTCGGCGAATAGAGCCCGCGGCCACGTCATGACTGTTCTTCCGGGTCTGGAGCCTCAAGAACCATCGTGCTGCGCGGTCGAGACTGCCCGAAGAAACAGTCTGCCCGGCGGCTGCTTCGCCTACCGGGTCACGACGACCTTGCGGATTGCAGCTACCGGTCTCCCGTCCTCGGTCTCCGGTCCCCTGACAAAGTAGACCCCCGGCGCTAACGCCCGCACGTCATTCGCGCCAGCGCGCAACTCCATCACCTTCCTCCCCGACGCATCCAGCAGCTCGGCCCCATGCTTGCCGGGCAGTAGCAGGGCACCGGTCAGAATCGCAGGCCGGACCGGGAATGGAGCCGCCGAAGCGCGCCGGGCCTCTTCCTTCAGCGCGACCGTTCCCAGCGGCAGTCGCCCGGTGTGGCGGGCGTCGTGGTGGAACATCGGCCAGGGCGTCAGGTCCGCGACGTAGCGGCTACCCAGGTCCCAGACGTACACGCTGTCGGACTGGGCGCCGACAACCAGTTCGATGCTGCCGTCCCGGTCGATGTCCCCGACCGCCGGTGAAGACGAAACGCCGGCCCCGACGTCGATCTGGAAGCCGGCGACCGCCGAGCCGTTGTGGTGCAGCCCATAGACGCGCCCGTCGGCGCAGCCCACCAGGATCTCGAGGTCGCCGTCATCGTCGACGTCGGTCAGCGCCGGCGACGACACCACGGCTCCGGTCGGCATCTCGACCGGGAAGCCGGGCAGGGTCTCGCCCGTGGCCCGGAACGCGAACACCGCGCCCTGGGTCGCGGTCAGCAGCCCGCGGCCGGTCACGACGTCAAGAACGCTGTCCCGGTCAAGGTCCCCGACCGCGGGTGAGGAAACCAGCCCCTGGTAGATCGTCCCGGTGCCGCATCGGTTGGGCCATCCTGGCAGGTCGCCGGCCGACGCGTCCATGCCATACAGCCAGTTGTCGAGCGAGCCGACGAATATCTCGTACCGGCCGTCATGGTCGATGTCGGCCAGGGCCGGGCCCGGGTCTACGTGGCTGCCGCAGATGCGCGGCCAGCCGGCGACCGGAGTCCCGTCGTGATGCCATGCGTAGATGCAGTGCTGCCCGGACTCGCCGTCGTCGCCGACCACGATTTCGATGTCGCCGTCGCGGTCGATGTCGCCGGTGGCCGGGGTCGAGTGAATCCGCGCCGCCGTCGTCCGGCTCCACATCTGCGTGCCGTCATGGCGGAACACGAAGAACCGGTACTGGGAGTTGCCGGTCCCGACCAGTATCTCCAGCGAATCATCCTGGTCGATGTCCTCCAGCGTCGCCGCGAGCCGGATGACGTTGTCGCCCAGTGCGACCGGAAAGCCGGGTACCAGGGTCGAGTCCGCCCGCCAGGCGTACAGGTTGCCGCCGGCCGAGGCGTAGACCACCTCCATCGAACCGTCGTGGTCGATGTCGCCCACTGCGGGCGAGGAAGTCTCGTCGTACGGAGCGCCGCCCACCGGCCTGGGCCAGCCCGGGAAGGGTTCGCCGCGGTGGTTCCACAGATAGACGTAGTGCCCCTGGCCGGCCACCAGCACGTCCAGCGTATCGTCGCCGTCCACGTCCGCGAGCACCGGTGACGAGAAGTCCACACCCTCGGCAACGTACTGCGGCCATCCCTGCTCGGACTCGAACCCTGCCGCAAGACCGGCAACAACCGCAACAGCCGCCAGCACGCGTCTCAAGCCGTCACCCTACCTCTGTATCACGACCTTGGTCACCCTCGAATCCTCGAATCCCTGACCCCTGGAATCCCGCTGTCTGACGAAGTACGCCCCCGGCGCCAGCGCCCGCACGTCGTTCGCGCCCGCGTGAAGGTCCATCACCTTCCGCCCCAAGACGTCCGTCAGCGAGGGCCTGAAAATGGGGACAGTCCCTGAAGGTACAGTCCCCATTTTCGGCAGGAAAAGAATGCCGCGGACGATGGTCGGCGCGGGCCAGCGCGCCGGCAGGCCCGCCGTGCCTTCGGCAACGGCCGCCCCGACGCGCACGAAGACGTATCCGTCCAGGACATCATTTGACGGGTCCATGTCGCTGGCGATGAGCTGTCCCACATAGTAGTGGTCGCCCGGCGACTGCGGGGTCCACGGGGTAAAGGTCAGCAGGGTATCCCGGCCGGGCGGCAGCGCCCGCGCCATGCTCCAATGGTTGTAGCCTTCATCCAGCATCTGGAAGTACGCAAGGAAGGTCTCATCCTGTGTGCCGTTGTTGCGAACGCGCGCTTGCGGCCACACCGTCTGGCCCGAGTCCACGGTGTCGGCAGGGCTCGTGATAGCCACCACAGCTACGTCACGGTAGTACACCCGGGCGGTCTCGGCAACCACGTCGTTCCCCGGAAACTCGTCGCCGGCGAGGGCGGTGGTACAGCGGACCGGACACGCTCCCTGTCCCGGCGCGGTCCACGAGCGGAATTGGACGACCGCGGAATCTCCGGGTGCGAGATTCGATACGCTCGCGCTGTCAGCGTAGCCTGCTCCGATACTGACTCGGACCGGGAACGATATCGCACTCAGACCGAAGTTGCGAACCAAGACCTGAGGCGCATAGGTGCTGTCCGCCGTGAGGACACCCGCAGGTGCAATCACGCGCATCGGGCCGGCATCAAGGTCCTCGCGGCGGATGCGCGCTCCGGCATGTACCCATGTCCCGTCATCGGGAATTCCGAGCGGCGTGTCGGCCGATGGATAGAGGTTGTACCAGGGCAAGTATTGCCCTGAGAAGTAGCGGACCGCTCCGGTCTCGCCATCGCCCGCCTGGTCGCGGACGGCGAAATAGACCGAGTCGGTCTGTCCGCCAACGATGTAGGGCGCGGCCTCGGTGAGGTCGAACACCAGATTGTGGTCCGGGAACGGCTGGACGGTGACCGTCATGTGCGCGGAGCGGAAGGTTGCCTGCCAGAGCGGTGACCCGGCCGGGCCGGCCAGGAACTGAAGCGCGACCCGGTCCCGGGTCGGGTGTTCGACCCGGACCCGCGCCAGGAGTTGCGGCTGATAGCCGACGGTATCAGTCAGGTAAACGGCATACCGTTGACTCAGCGTGGGGTCCATCACTGCCTGGTACGACATCCACCAGAAACCACTGGCGCCCCACCCGGTCCCGAACGAGTTGACGAGCTTCAGAGCCCCGGTGCCGTCGTGGGTCTCTAGCGAGTCATCGTAGCCCACGATTGTGACCCCATGCCCGAAGGTATTCGGGCCGTAGCGGTCAGCCACACAGTAAACGTTGTCAAACTGGTTGATGTTCATGAAGTTCTGGTAGCAGTTGATGCCCAGCACCACCGTGCTGCCGTTGGCCAGCAGCTGTTTGAGGTTGCCGAGTTCCGCCGTGTCACGGACGTTCATCCAGTTCCAGGTCTTGGCGCGAAAAGGTATCGCGTGGGAGTAGGCCGATTCCGAAGGCCAGCTCAGGTAGTCGTACTGGTTATAGGGAATGTCGGCCACGCTGGCGCAGCCCTGCTCGCAAACAAGGCGCGCACTGTGTTCGAAGTACGAGCCCTGGTCGGCGCCGCCGTTGACCTGATTGTAGATGAAGGCGGGACTGAACTGGCGGTGAGGATCGGTCAGGTCCCAGTGGCGCTCCCGGTATTCGAGCTGGGTGCGGTGATAGTAGCCGAGCGCCCAGGAAACGCACGAGCCCTGCCCGCCCTGGTCTCCGATCGGCGGCATCTCCGCGGACAGGTCTACCTGCGACAGCTCGCGGTAGCTGAGGTACCCGGGCTTGACCGGGATCGACTTCACCTGGTTTGCGGGCGCGGCCTTGCTCAGGTCCTCATATATCAGGCCACCGCGGTAGATGCGTGCCTGAACGACTGCGCCCATCATGACCACACAGAGCATCGCGACCAACACCTTCATGTTCATCCTATACTCCTATCTCGTCACTACAACCTTGCTGACAGCTCGAGGCTTGTGGCTTGCGGCTTGTGGCTGCTCTCGCACGAAGTACACCCCCGGCGCCAGGGCCCGCACGTAATTCCCACGCGGCCGCAGGTCCGATCCCTGGCGACCCCTGATGTCGAGCAGGCCAGCAGCTTGGGGCCGGTGACGTGACGATATGTCCTGCTCTACCTCTGCAGCACGAGCTTGCGCGTGGCGGCGAAGCCGTCGGTCTCGAACCGTACCAGGTAGACTCCGGCTCCGGCCAGGCGACCCGACGCGTCTAGACCATCCCAGACGCGTGAGTAGTAGCCCGGGGCCAGTGAAGAACTGCAGAGCGTTCGCACCACCATCCCGGTTGCGGAGTAGATTCTCAGGGTCGCCGGTGCCCGACGTGGGACGCCGAAACGGATAGCGGCCCTGCCCACGGCCGGGCTGGGTGCGACCCTGTCCAGCGAGAAGACACCGGGCAGTCCGCGCTGTTCGGCGACTCCGGTGAACGGGCTGACCAAGACCGAGTCGTGGACCGCATCATTGGTGGTGTTGGTGTCGCTTGCGAGCATCGTCGAACAGATCACCGCAAACGTGCCGAGATCGAGCGCGTCCCAGTCTTCAAAGCCAACCGTATCGGTCGCGCCGGGCGGGAGCATGAGCGACACGGTGTCAGCATAGTCGACGCCGACGGCGAACCACACGTCGAATGTCTCTTCCGATGAACCAAAGTTGTGAATCACGGCCCGCGGCGTGACCGATGCGCCGGAGTCAACCGTATCCGGGGGCGCGAGTATCCGGGTCACTCCCACGTCGTGGCTGGGAATGTCGATGGCATAGTACTCGCTGATCTGCAGGCAGAGGGTATCCTGTGTCTGGCGGCCGCCAAACACCCAGATGCCGGGAACGCCGGTGCCCCCGGCTTCAGCCGGGATGAATACGCCGGCATGGTTGCGACGCGCCTGTGCCAGACGCGGGAACGAGTCCCACGAGTCGCTCGCGGTGAAGTAGATGTAGCAGTTAGTAGACTCGTACGGCCAGACGCCGCGGCCGGCGATAATGATGTTGCCCGCGAAGTCACCCGGTTTGTCCGAATCGAAGCCGAAGGCCCTCGCCTGGGAGTTCCCGACGGGCATATCGGCGACCAAGCTCCATCCGGCAGCGGTGTCGTTGAAATTGATACGCTGGCACTGAGCTTGAGGAACAAGCGAGTCTCCCGTGTACCCGGGCACCACTGTGTCGCCTCCGCAAGCGTACAGGAACGAGTCGACAATCGCGAGAATCGAGTAGGCCCGGGCCAGCGGCATGTCCGCCAGTTGCGACCAGCGCGTGCCGGCCGTAGCGAGTGGGTCGAAGGACCACGTTTGAGGCGATGTGGCGTGCGAGACCTGGCTGAATCCGCCCATCGCGTACAGAATGTTGTCGCGGACGATGGCCGAATGGGCAACAGTGACTTCACCTCCGGCACGGCCCGGGAAGGCATCGGTGTGGAGTATCTCGGCGGTGTTGCTGGTCGGGTAGTAGACCTGCACTGAATCGATGTAGTTCGGCGCGGCGTCGTAGCGGCCGCCGACGATGTAGAGCCCGAACGTGTCGCCGTTCAGCGTATCGTGGTCGTCGCGCAGCAGGCAGACGTCGTAGTTGGACACCGCCAGGGGCATGTCCACGCCGACGTCGGCGTACTCACCGGTGAGGGGCGTATAGCTGTAGATGTCGCCGAGGGTTGTTAGGTAACCGATGCGGCCGCCGAGGAAATAGACCTTGGCCGTGCGCGGGAAGTACTCGCCGTCGAAGCGGCTGTAAGCGAACGACGACTGCGGACCGGTTTCCCAGTCCTGGCCCGCCGCGATGCCGACAAGCAGGAAACCTGCGAACAGAACCACGAACTTGCTCATCCCTTACCTCCTTTGCGTTCTCGAACCGCGGAGTGCCGGAGTTCGCTCGCACCGGGGCGCGAAGCCAACCTGCCGATCATCGAGAGCGACCCGGGTGCGGAACCCTGTAACCGCACCTGAGTTATACCACTTCACGTCCGGTTGTCAAGACGCGACACAACTGCGGCTCAACCGAAGGCAGAAGTCAGAACCAGGAAGGCAGGATGCAGCATATGCCTGCACTTCTGACTTCTTACGTCTGGCTTCTGACATCTGAAACGTCCGTTCGCCTGAACTGCCTTGACTCTCGGTGCTGCGCCTCTAGAATCTCACTCAAAGGAGCAACCAATGCCTCAGGAAGAAAAGCATCAAACGCCCCAGGGTCCGCCGGTCCAGATCGAAATCGGAGAGCGAGAGTCCGAGGGCGTCTATTCGAATTTCGTACTAATCGCCCATTCGCCGTCCGAGTTCATTATCGACTTTGCCCGAATCTTGCCCGGTCTGCCCAAGGCTAAGGTGTTCTCGCGCATCGTCATGACCCCGCAGCACTCGTTGCTGCTCCACAACGCACTGGCCGACAATATCAAGAAGTACGAGGAGCGTTTCGGCAAGATAAAGCTCCACGGCAAGGAAGAAGATATCGCCCGTAGCATGGGGTTCTGACCGCGCCAAGAGCGCGGGAAGCACAAAGTCCGAAGTCAGAATGACGAATTCCCGGACGCTGGCCGGAGCCGGACGGCCATCATTGCCTTTGCCCAACCGCGAGTTGCTTGAGCGGCTGGGTCAGATCGCGCACCACCTCGGCACGCGGTCATTCCTCGTAGGTGGCCCGGTCCGCGACCTGATTCTCGCCCGCACGAGCCCCGACCTCGACATCGCGGTCGAGGAAGGGTCACGCGAGTTCGGGGCCGCGGTCGCCAAGGAGTTGGGCGGCCGCTTCGTCTTCCACAGCCACTTCCTGACGGGAACGGTCCTCTTCGACCGGCATCAAGCCTCAAGCGTCAAGCCTCAAGCAGTGGGCCACATCGACATCACCCAGACACGGGCCGAGACCTACGCGATGCCGGCGGTGCTGCCGACAGTACGGCCCGCGAGCATCGTGGGCGACCTTGGCCGCCGTGACTTCACCATCAACTCAATGGCCCTGGAGCTTACGCCCGGCTCGTTCGGCGAGTTCATCGACCCGTTTGACGGCAGGGCCGACGTTGAACAACGCCGGGTACGGGTGCTTCACGCCCGCAGCTTCATTGACGACCCGACTCGTATCTTCCGCTGCATTCGGTTCGCCAACCGGCTCGGGTTCAGAATCGAGCGGCGGACGCTCGATCTGATGCGTTCGGCAATCAAGCAGCGCATGCCCGCGTTCCTCACCCCGGAACGGGTTCTCTACGAACTCCGGCTCATCTGCGCCGAACCGCTGGTGTTGCCGATGGTCAAGGCCCTCATTCGCGAGCGGGTGCTCGAAGCGGCCTGGCGTTGGACTCCGCCGCGTGGATTTCTCACCAGCTTCGGGAAGCTGGCGAGTTCCCTCGGGACAGAATCCGGCTTGGGACACGATCCGAAATCGTCGGGCCGATTTCGGTCATGTCCCGCGCCTGACTTGCTCTTCATCTACTGGCTGAGCGTGCTGCCGGTTACCGACCGGTTCCCGATCCGCAAGGAAGAACGGGCTGCAGCCGAGGCGGTCGCGGGCTTCGGGAAGCTCAAGCCCAAGCTCAAACGCAAGCAAAGACCGAGTGACATCCACAAGACGCTCCGCTCCATGCCTGAGCCGGCGCTTCGAATCCTGGCCGTGCTGGAGACGAAAGCCGTGAGCACGAACATCCGCGCCTTCCTGAACAGCTACAGCAAGGTGCGCATCGCCACAACCGGCGCCGACCTGCGCGGGGCCGGGCTGAAGCCGGGCCCGGCCTTCCGCGAGATTCTGGATGAGTTGCTTTTCGCGCGGCTCGACGGTAGAATCCGCACCGTGACAGAAGAGCGAAAACTACTTGCGAAGCTTGTTGAGAAACTGGGGACACGATCCAAATTGCCCAAACGCAATCGGTCATGTCCCGCGACCACAACTGATGTTTGACTTCCAGAGCATCATCCTCTCCGCGCCGGCGATCCTGTTCGGCCTGACCATCCATGAGTTCAGTCACGGCTGGGTTGCGTGGCAGCTCGGTGACCCGACCGCGAAGATGATGGGCCGCCTGACCCTTAACCCGCTGAAGCATCTCGACCCGATCGGTACCATCGCACTCTTCCTGTTTCGTTTCGGCTGGGCCAAGCCGGTACCCATCGACCCGCGCAACTTCCGCCACCCGACCCGCGACATGGCCATCTCCTCGCTGGCCGGCCCGGGCGCGAATCTGCTCACGGCAGCCGTCGCCGGTCTCATCCTGCGCGTACTCCTCCTGTTCCATGTCGGCGGTTTCATCGTGACGCTAGTCAGCTACTTCGTGCTGTTCAATCTGATCCTCTGCTTCTTCAATCTGATACCGATACCGCCGCTGGACGGCTCGCGGCTTGTCTATCATCTGCTGCCGCCGAACCTTGCTGCCGGCTACGCCCGGCTCGAGCGCTATGGCTTCATCATCCTCATCGGCATCATCTTTCTCGGTCAGCTCACCAGAGTAAACATTCTGTGGCTGTACATGGACCCGCTACTTCGGGTATTCAGCCTGCTCTTCGTCGGCCGCCCGATAATCTAACATGGCTCCGAAACGCACCTCCGGCAAGAAGAAATCCAGCCGCGGCGCGCGCGCGGCGCTCACCATCGCCGCGGCCATCGTGGTTCTCTTCACGTTCGCGAGCCTCGTCTTCCACTACTTCGTCAACCGTCCGGCGAGCACCAACTATTGCGGCCCGCTCGGCTACGGGGTGGCCCGCGGGCTGGACGTGGCGTTCGGCGTGACCAGCTTGTTCCTGCCGATCGTGCTGGCCCTCTTTGGCCTGCTCGTGCTGCGGCGGGGCAAAGGCTGGCGTCCGCTCAGCGCCGCGCTCGCGTGGCTGCTTGGCTTCTGCCTGCTCGTGGCTCTGCTCGCCTACCAGTTGCACTCACGCGGCAACCCGGCCGGGACAGTCGGCAAGTGGCTCGCGGGTGGGCTGCTGATGGGACTCGGATTTGGCACGTACGCGGTCGTCGCGCTCGCAATTCCCTGGGGACTGAACCTGCTCCGGAAGCGGTCGGTGGCAAAGGACGTCACCCAGTCCGGCTTCATCCTGCTGATGGGCCTCTATCTCGACCTGTTCCTCGCCTACTTCGGCGGCCGCTGGTCTCTGTCGGGCCCGCCGCCGCAGTCCACGCCATACCCGCTCGGTGGCAAGGCCGGTCTCGGACTCGTCCACGGGCTCGAGAAACTCATCGGCCCGGCCGGGACACTCATCCTCCTCATCGGCACGTTCCTGATGGTCCTGGCGCTGTTCACGAAACTGAGGGTGCCGGAACTGGGCTGGCTGCGCGCGCTCTTCGCCGCGCTCTTCGGAGGCGCCGAGCGCAAGCCTGAAGAGAAGCCCCTGATTGCCGCCCCGAGTCTCGACCGGCAGGCCGCAGCCGCCGGCGAGACCTCAAGCCTCGCCCCAGAAGTCCAAGGTCCAAAGTCCGAAGTCCAAAGTCCCGAACCGGAGGCGGCCACGCCTCCCCAGCCGGAGCCCGACGTCCGTCAATCGCCAATCGCCAATCGCCAATCGGAAATCCAGCGTGAGCCGGAGCCCGTGCGCCGGCACCAGCCGCTGAAGTTCAACCTGAGCGACTTCCAGAAGCAGTTCCTTGAGCAGCTCGACCAGCCGGGCGAGAAGGACCACGTTTTCAAGGACCGGAAGGAGTCCGAGGCCGAAGCCCTAGTGCTGATTGACAAGCTGAAGCAGTTCGGCATCGAGGGACGAATATCGGACATCCAGTCCGGCCCGATGATTACTCGGTTCGAGATGGAGCCCGCGCCCGGGGTGAAGATCCAGTCCATCTCCAGCCGGCAGGATGACATATCGCTCGCGCTTGCCGCCGAGCGTATCCGGATTCTCGCGCCCATCCCCGGCAAGAACGCAGTCGGCATCGAGGTCCCGAACAAAGAGCGCCGTACCGTCTACCTCCGCGAGGTGCTGACCAGCGAGCCGTTCCGCAACCAGAAGTCGCCGCTCGGGTTCGCGCTCGGCACGACCATCACCGGCGAGCCGTACAGCGCGGACCTGCGCACGATGCCGCACATCCTGATTGCGGGCACCACCGGCTCGGGCAAGTCGGTGTGCATCAACTCGCTCATCGCGTCGATCATCTAC
>CAZVCQ010000040.1:0-12652 GCA_964626085.1 uncultured bacterium | reverse complement strand
GAAACTGTAACCCATGTCCTGATAATAAAGTGTAACCCATGTCCCGTTCGCGCCGCTATGGGGGTGGGGGAGTCAGTTTCGCCCAATCAGGCCTAACGCCCCAAACCACAAGCAGATAGGCCAGAAATCCGCCCCGGCCTCTTGTAGGCGTATACGTATACAAGCCTGCCCAATCTCCTATGCATCTTCCATCTCACATCTGACCTCTGGCATCTTCCTTCTCCGCCACTCGACCCATGGATTCCTAGATTCCTGGACGCCTATCTCCTCCCACTTGACCCCTGGAATCCTAGATTCCTGGACGCCTGTACCTCCGTTTGACACCGAGCCGCTTTCCGGCGACAACCTGGGCGTGAGTTCCGTTCCCCGCCCGCTTGACTTTGTCTGACTTGAACCTAAGATTCCGGACTCTCTCCAATGAGACCAGAAGACAGGGCACGCGAGCACATCGACGAGCAGCTTGAGGCCGCCGGGTGGAAGGTGCAGGATCGCCTTGCGGTGGACCTCGGGGCCGGCGTTGGTGTTGCTGTACGCGAGTTCGCGCTCGACACGGGCGTTGCCGATTACCTTCTGTTCGTCAATCGAGAAGCCTGCGGCGTCATCGAAGCAAAGTCGGAAGGGACAACACTCAGCGGCGTCGCCGACCAGACCAGCCTGTATCAAGCTGGAGTTCCGGAGACACTGAAGATCCACGCCCACGGCCTCCGTTTCGCCTACGAAAGCACCGGCACCGAGACGTTCTTCCGCGACCAACTGGACAAGGACACGCGCTCGCGCCGCGTCTTCTCGTTCCACATGCCCGAGACCCTACGCGGGTGGCTGGCCGAATCCGACACTCTGCGCACGCGGCTCAAGGCGATGCCCCCGCTCTCAAAGCCCGGCCTTCGTGGCTGCCAGGTCGAAGCCATCACCAACCTAGAGAAGTCGTTTGCCGACACGCGGCCCCGCGCGCTCATCCAGATGGCCTCGGGCGGCGGCAAGACCTTTACCGCGGTCACGTCCAGCTACCGGCTCATCAAGCACGCCGGGGCCAAGCGCGTCCTGTTCCTCGTCGACCGCAACAACCTCGGCCGCCAGACCCGCCGCGAGTTCCAGCAATACGCCGCGCCCGACGATGGCCGCAAGTTCACCGAGCTGTACAACGTCCAGCACCTGACCTCGAACACCTTTGACCCGGTCAGCCGCGTCTGCATCACGACCATCCAGCGGCTCTACTCGATGCTGCGCGGCGAGCCGGACCTCGACCCGGAACTCGAAGAGAAGTCGATGTTCGACACCGCCGCGTACGACGAGCGGCCCAAGGACGTCGCCTACAACCCGAACCTGCCCATCGAAACCTTCGACTTCGTCATCACCGACGAGTGCCACCGTTCCATCTACCATCTCTGGCGTCAGGTGCTCGAGTACTTCGACGCCTTCATCATCGGCCTGACCGCCACACCGTCGAAGCAGACCTTCGGCTTCTTCAACCAGAACCTCGTGATGGAGTACAACCACGAGCGGGCCGTGGCCGACGGCGTCAACGTCGGGTATGACGTCTACCGCATCAAGACCGAGATCACCGACAAGGGCGGCAAGGTCGAAGCCGGGTACTACGTTGACCGCCGCGACAAGCTCACCCGCAAGACCCGCTGGGAACAGCTCGACGACGACTTTGTCTATGATGGCAGGGAACTCAACCGTTCCGTGGTCGCGCCGGACCAGATACGCACCATCGTCCGCACCTTCAAAGAGAAGCTTGGGACCGAGTTCTTCCCCGGCCGCACCGAGGTGCCGAAGACCCTCATCTTCGCCAAGGACGACTCCCACGCCGAAGACATCGTCGGCATCGTGCGCGAGGAGTTCGGCCAGGGCAACGACTTCTGCAAGAAGATTACCTACCGCACGACCGGCGAGAAGCCGGAAGACCTGATTGCGAGCTTCCGCAATTCCTTCAACCCGCGCATCGCGGTCACGGTGGACATGATTTCCACCGGCACCGACATCCGGCCGCTCGAATGCCTCATCTTCATGCGCGACACCAAGTCGAGCCTCTACTTCGACCAGATGAAAGGCCGGGGCATGCGCGTGATTGACCCGAACGAACTGCAGGCAGTCACACCGGACGCGACGAGCAAGGCCCGCTTCGTCATCGTCGACGCGGTCGGCGTATTCGAGTCGGACAAGACCCAGACAAGGTCGCTTGAACGCAAGCGCACGGTCCCATTCGACAAGCTGCTCGACCAAGTCGCGCTCGGTAACCGGGACGAAGACCGGCTGCTGTCGCTGGCGGGCAGGCTGGCCCAGCTCGACCGCCAGCTTCTCCCAAAGGACCGCGAGGAACTGGCCGGGCTCGCCAAAGGCAAGCCACTGGCGGCGATAGTCAACAGCCTGCTCGATGCGACCGACCCGGACGCGCAGACGGCCAAGGCGAAGGAACTGTTCAAGACCGACGCGCCGACCGAGGCACAGAAAGCAACAGCCACCGAGGCAATAGCCAAAGAGGCGTGCCTCGTATTCGACAACGCCAAACTGCGGAACGCGCTGGTCGAGACGAAGCGTCGCAACGAACAGACCATCGACAACGTAACCAAGGATGTATTGCTCGAGGCCGGTCCGGCAAAAGAAGTCGAAGACCGGGCGCGCAAGGCGGTCGAGTCGTTCAAGCAGTTCATCAAGCAGAACAAGGACGAACTCACCGCCCTGCAGGTGATTTACAGCAAGCCGTACGGCAAGCGCCACCTGACCTACGAGGCAATCAAAGAACTGGCCGAGGCAATCCAGAAGCCGCCGGTCAACCTCACGCCCGAACTGGTCTGGCAGGCATATGAGAGACTGGAGAAGGCGAAGGTGCATCGGGCAGGACCACAGAAGCTACTCACCAACGTCATTTCGCTCGTCAGGTTCGCCATCGGCGAAGTGGATGCGCTGGAGCCGTTCGACGAGGTCGTGAACCGCAGGTTCACGGAGTGGCTGGCCAAGCAGCAGAAAGCCGGCCGTCGCTTCACGCCGGAACAGTTGACCTGGCTCGGGATGATAAAGGACCACATCGCCACGTCCCTGCGGGTCGAGATGAGCGACCTTGAACTATCGCCATTCCACGACAAAGGTGGCCCGGTCAAGGCGTATCAGACGTTCGGCAAAGACCTCGACGGCTTGCTGGAGGAACTCAACGAGGTGCTGGCAGCATGAGCGAGTCTGTACGCGACACGGTGTTCATAAGTCACGCCAACCCGGAGGATAATGAGTTCACGCGTTGGCTTGCGCTGCGGCTGGTATCAGAAGGGTACAAGGTCTGGAGCGACCAGACCGACCTCCTCGGCGGCGAACGGTTCTGGACCGAGGCGGAAACAGCGATACGCGGCGCGACAGCGGAATTCGTCTACGTGCTATCGCGCGCCTCCAACACCAAGCCGGGGCCGCTAGACGAACTCCACGTCGCCTTGGGCGTGGAGAAATCGAGCGACTTAAAGGACTTCGTCATACCCCTGCACATAGATGACCTACCATATTCCGACATAAACGTCCGGCTGGGCAGCAGAGGTGCTATCGAGTTCGACAAGCGCTGGGGACAGGGGCTGGCACAACTCCTCGCGAAGCTTGAGAAGGCCGGTATTCCCAAGGTCGTTTCAGACGGCCGTGACGTTGCCTCCTCTTGGTGGCGCATTCACATGAACCGAGAGTGCGAGGTTCTGGAGTCATCCGAAACGTGCGTTTCAAACTGGTTCGGGTTCGCTGCTATTCCCAAGTCAGTGCGCGTCTACAGGCAAAAGGAACTGCCCAGGGTCGCGGGGCTCGCCGCGCCGGCTGTGCGCCACGGCGACAGCGTCATCTCCTTCGCCTCCGCGCGTGAACTCGCGCCCCATCTGGCCAACTCCGCCCGTACAGCACAGCCCCGAGTAGTGGAGTTGGGCTGGTTCCTGGGGGGAGGGGCATCTGACATCGGACTGGGGCCTGCCGATGCAAACAGGGCAGTCGTCAGGCTTCTGCGTGAAGCATGGGAGAGGAAGCTGGCAGAGGCGGGACTGCTACGGTACAACATGTCCGGTGACAGGGACGCCTACTACCTCTCTTTAGCGCAGTGCCCTGGGCGAGTGAAGTTCCGCACGCCCGAAGGGAAGGATTCAAGCAGGAGCCTTGTCGGCTACACCACACGAACCGGGGCCGACGGGGTACAATCGAAGCGCTATTGGCATATGGCGGTGTCTGCGAAGCCACGGTTGAAGCCTCGCCCGCTGCTCGCGCTTAGGACGCACGTACTCTTCTCCTTCGACGGCAAGAACATTATCCCCAGCGCGGCGAGGCTCCATGCGGCCAGGCGTTCGCAGTGCAGCAGTTGGTTCAACCTTAGGTGGCGCGACTTACTGCTTGCCTTCACTGGGCGACTGGCGGCCGGTGCAAATGTCGTCAGACTACAGGGCGCAGATAGCACGGCCGTGGAATTGGAGGCGAGTCCCTTGGCATTTGACAGCCCTGTCACGTACATGGACCCAGCTATCTCCAAAGCATGCATGCTCGAACGCGGGGAGACCGATCAGGACGACGATGTACAAGCTGAGTAGGTTACCCGAACCATCCTTGGAGTTCGCGTTTGGACAGCAGACGGAAGACCCCCGGGACGGAATCACGCTCTTCGGCCCATTGGACCGCGCAAAGCCCTACGGCATACAGGCGGGGGTCGTTGGAACCAAAAGGGGAATAGAGTTGTTCGGCAGATGGGTGGAAACCATACAGGGCCCCATTCACTCCGACCCGGCAGATGTGGGGCGTCCGTCTTTCCCAGGGTTCGAGACTGCCTTTCGCGCGTCTTGGGGTGGTCGTCCAACGCTGCAAGCAGAAATAGACGAGTCGGATATCGACGAGTGCGTCTACCTGGATGATCCGTACCAAAGGGTTTACAGGACAGTCGACCTCTACGTTAGCCGCATCTCCGCTCTCCTAACCAGCGAGGACCCATCACCGAACGTGTGGTTCGTGGTCGTGCCTGACCGCGTCTATCACTACTGCCGACCCAAGTCAACGGTCGAGACAGCACTACGGCGGCCGGCTGACCGGACAATCTCACGTGACTTCGCCCAACAACTAGAGGATTGGGGCTCACTGTTCCCAGAGGACTACAAGGCTGCTGTGCCATATCAGCATGAGGTGAATTTCCACAACCAACTCAAGGCGCGGACGCTCGGCAGTACGGCGCCGATTCAGGTGATACGAGAATCGAGCCTCGCTGCTGGCGCGGACATCACCGGTAAGACCAGCGCCGCAGAAGGTAGAGACCTTCCAGCCGCAATCGCGTGGAATCTCTCCACAGCCTGCTTCTACAAAGCCGGTGGGCGGCCTTGGAAGGCTGCTTCAGTTCGAGATGGAGTGTGTTACATCGGCCTCGTTTTCAAGAAGCGACTGCAGTCACCGCGAGCGAACTCAGCTTGTTGCGCAGCGCAGATGTTCATGGATTCTGGCGATGGTATGGTGTTCCGCGGAGCGCTCGGGCCGTGGTATGATTCCGCGTGTCGTGAGTTCCACCTCGATCGGGAGGCAGCGCGTCAACTTGCAGCGCAGGTCGTAGAGACCTATTCAAGCGAACACAACGGATGTCCTCCTTCACAGGTCGTCTTGCACGGCAAGGTGGCCTTCAACGACGACGAGTGGGATGGATTCCAGGCGGCAATGCCCTCCGGCACCAGGGCGGTCGGAGTCGCTATCAGGGCAAGTGACCTAAAGGTGTACCGTCCGAGTCGGTACCCGCTGTTGCGCGGTATGGCGTTCGTTATGGACAAGCGGTTCGCGTATCTGTGGACGAAAGGGTACATCCCGAGGCTTCAGAGGTATCCCGGGTTTGAGGTGCCAAACCCGCTAACGGTACGAGTAACTCATGGCGATGCGGACCTGCCGATGGTACTGCATGACATCATGGTTCTGACGAAGCTGAACTACAATAACTGCACCCACTCCAGCGGCTATCCGGTCACGCTGGACTTCGCCGAAGCGGTGGGCGAGATTATCACAGCGGCACCCGTAAAGGCGGATGGCGCATCTCCTAGGCAGTTCAAGTTCTACATATGAGTGACTCGCCGCACGCCAAGGGCTGGGCGTGGACGACGTTGGGCGAACTAATAGGGCCTGACGGTTTGTTCTGTGACGGCGATTGGGTGGAGTCAAAGGACCAAGACCCAGAGGGGGACGTTCGACTCGTTCAGCTAGCCGACATCGGAGATGGAATCTACCGGGACAGGTCGAGCCGGTTTCTTACGAGCGCCAAGGCGGCAGAACTCGGATGCACGTACCTGAAGCGAGGCGATGTTCTGATCGCTCGGATGCCCGACCCTCTCGGCAGGGCCTGCGTATTCCCAGGGGACTCAAAGCCCGCGGTGACCGCTGTAGATGTCTGCATAGCGCGACCAGGGCCTCTTGGTGCCGTCCACCGCTGGCTAATGAACCAGCTCAATACGCCCCAGCTCAGACTGGAGGTGTCCAAACTGCAGAGCGGTTCTACACGAAAGCGGATATCCAGAGGGAATCTGGCAACGATTGGATTTCCACTCCCGCCTCTCTCAGAACAACACCGAATCGTGGCGAAGATTGAGGAGCTGTTCTCGCAACTGGATGCGGGGGTCGAGGAACTGAAGAAGGCCAGGGCGCAACTGAAGCGCTACCGGCAGTCCGTCCTCAAGGCGGCGTTTGAGGGAAAGCTGACCGAGGAATGGAGAAGGCAAAGAGCCAATAGCCACAAGCCAATAGAGTCGGCAGCGGAGCTGCTGGAGCGAATCAGGCAGGACCGGAAGCGACTAGCCATTAGCCAAGGCAAGAAGTACAAGGAACCACCGACGCTGGACACGTCCGAACTGCCCGAACTGCCGAAGTCGTGGACTTGGACGAATGTGGGGTCCGTTACGCTGTCCATGAAGAACGGCATCTATAAGCCTGCGAGTTTCTACCGCGACAGCGGCATTGCCTGTCTTCGCATGTACAACATCGCGGACGGTGTAATCGTCTGGAAGGACATCAAGCGGATGGTGCTCACGCGACAGGAGGTTGAAGAATATGGCTTGTCGGCTGGCGACATCTTGGTAAACCGCGTGAATAGCCGTGAACTCGTCGGCAAAGCAGCTCCGATCGTTGAGGGAACTGAGCCGTGCGTCTTTGAAAGCAAGAACATCCGCTTGCGGCTATGTAGGGATGCGGTCCACTTCCGCTATGTGAGCTACTGGTTCTTGTTGTCTGCACAGCGCTACTTTGCTGGCAATGCCCAGCAAGTCGTGGGAATGGCATCAATCAGCCAGCCGCAGATAGGCCAAATGCCGATTCCGGTGCCGCCAGTCACTGAACAGCTCGAGATCGCCGCGGAGATAGAGCGGTGCATATCCGTAGCCGACGCAGAGGAGACTACGATTGACGCAGCGCTGAAGCAGGCGTCGCGGCTGCGGCAGTCCATCCTGAAGCGGGCGTTTGAGGGGCGACTGGTTCCCCAAGACCCCACGGATGAACCTGCGGAGAGATTGCTGGAACGCATCAGGCATGCAAGAGCCAATAGCCAGGCAGGCAGGAGCCAGAGAGCCAAGAGCCAAACGGGCAATAGGCAGAGAGGCGAGAGATGACGATCCGTTCATACCGAGACCTGGAGGTGTGGAAGAAGGCCATGGGATTGGTGACGGATGTATACCGCCTAACCCAGGCGTTTCCCAAGGACGAGATGTATGGTCTGACGAGCCAGATCCGGCGCGCCGCATCGTCGATACCTGCCAACATCGCGGAAGGGTGGGGCAGGAACATGACAGGTGAATACGTCCAATTCCTCCGGATAGCGCGAGGTTCGCTATTGGAACTGGAGACACACATCACGATCGCGGAGAACCTGGGGTACATTAGCCAACAGGCAGGGAGCCAAGTAGCCAAGAGGACGGAGGAGATTGGCAAGATGATGTGCGCGCTGATTGCCAGCATACAGAAAGGAACCGGGAGGCGCAGTGGCTAGTGGCTATTGGCTATTCGCTATTGGCTTGCCCTCAGTAGAGGAACGGCATTGAGGCTGCCGCAGGACCGGACGTCCTACTACTTCGTCGATGAATCGGGCGACCCTATCTTCTTCGACAAGCGCGGGAACTGCATCGTCGGGCAGGGTGGCTGCTCCAAGATCCTGCTCTTGGGGTTCGTCGTCGTGGATGACCCGGTTTCGGTCAGACGGCAGCTGGACACGCTCCGAAAGACAATAGTTGCGGACCCCTATTTCCAGGGAATCCCTTCTCTAGCCAAGACAGCACGGGCGTTTCACGCCAACGATGACGTTCCTGAGGTCAGGGAGCGTGTATACAAGCTGATCGCCGGGCTCGACCTAAGCGCCGAGGTCGTTGTCGCCCGCAAGATTCTGGCGCTTTTCCGTAAGCGGCACAACAGCAGCGAGGCCGAGTTCTACGACGACATCGTTTCCAAGCTGTTCCAGAACAAGTTGCATCTGAGCCAGCGCAATGTCATCTACTTCGCGAAGCGCGGTTCCAGCAGTCGCCAACAGCCCCTTGAAGAGGCTATCAGCAGGGCGACCGCCGTGTTTGAGAAGCGCTGGCGCACCCGCGTGGCAACCGAGACAACGGTGTACGTTCAAGGTCCCATGGAAGAGCCATGCCTGCAGGTGATTGACTACGTGAACTGGGCAGTGTACCGGGCGTTCGTTCGTCGGGAGATGCGGTTCTTCAACGTCATCCGCGACAAGGTGAGGATGGTATGGGACGTCTACGATATGGACAGGTATCCGGGCACCTTCTACGCCAGCCGGAACCCGTTCGCCGTAGAAAAAATCAGCCCTTTGTAGCTAGGGGATTTCTCCCGCACGGCATGGAGCCGGCTTTCACTAGCAAAGGGCCACCGGAAGTATAGGGCGGCGTGCCAGCCTGTCAAGCAGAAAGAAAGGGGTCGTGAAAGCATGACTACTGAAGCGTCGGGCATCGTCCAGCGGATGTGGAATTACTGCAACGTGCTGCGGGATGACGGCGTGAGCTATGGCGACTATGTGGAGCAGCTCACGTACCTGTTGTTCCTGAAGATGGCCGACGAGCAGACCAAGCCGCCGTTCTCGAAGCAGTCGATGGTGCCGAAGGGGCTGGATTGGCCGGCCCTCAAGGGCAAGAGCGGTGATGACTTGGAGACGGAGTATCGCCACACGCTTGAGTCGCTGGGCAAGGCCGAAGGACTGCTGGGCGTCATCTTTCGCAAGGCCCAGAACAAGATTCAGGACCCGGCCAAGCTGGAGCGGCTCATCAACCTGATTGACGGCGAGACGTGGCTTGGCCTCGACATCGACGTTAAGGGCGAGATATACGAAGGGCTGTTGCAGAAGAACGCCGAGGACATCAAGGGCGGCGCGGGCCAGTACTTCACGCCCCGGCCGCTCATCAGGGCGATGGTCGAGGTGATGCGGCCACAGCCGGGTATGACCATGTGCGACCCGGCGGTCGGGACCGGCGGTTTCATCCTGGCCGAGCACGACTACCTTGCCGACCCGAAGCGGTTCAAGCTGGACAAGAAGCAGAAGGAATTCCTGAGGCGGGGCACATTTTCGGGCATGGACATCGTGGATTCGGTGGTCCGGCTGTGCGTGATGAACCTGATGCTGCACGGCATCGGCGGCGACGAGTCGCCGATCGATTCGAGAGATTCGCTGGTGTCCGAGCCGTCTGAACACCACGACATGGTGCTGACCAACCCGCCGTTCGGGAAGAAGTCGAGCGTTACCGTGGTGAACGACGAAGGCAAGGCGGGCAGGGACTCGTTGGTCTACGAGCGGACTGACTTCTGGGCGACCACGTCGAACAAGCAGCTCAACTTCCTGCAGCACGTGAAGTCGCTCCTGAAGATGAGCGGTCGTGCTGCTATCGTCGTACCGGACAACGTGCTGTTCGAGGGCGGGGCGGGCGAGACCGTGCGCCGAAAGCTCCTGGCCGAGTGCGACGTACATACGCTGCTGCGGCTGCCGACCGGGCTCTTCTACGCGCAGGGCGTGAAGGCGAACGTGCTCTTCTTCGACCGCAAGCCGGGCCGGGACAAGCCGTGGACCGAGAAGCTCTGGATATACGACCTGCGCACAAACAAGCACTTCACATTGAAGACGAGCCCGATGGGCGTGGAAGACCTCGCGGACTTCGTCGCGTGCTACAAGCCGGAGAACCGGCACCAACGCAAGGAGACCGAGCGGTTCCACGCGTTCGCCTACGACGACCTGGTCGCGCGGGACAAGGCCAGCTTGGATATCCTCTGGCTCAAGGATGAGAGCCTTGAGGATACCGACAACCTGCCCGACCCGGACGTCCTCGCGACCGAGATTGCCGACAACCTCGAAGCCGCGCTGGAACAGTTTCGTGGCATAGCGAAGGACTTGGACGAGTGATGAAGCCGGCACTGCGGCGGGTGGTATACGATAAAACCCGCGGCCACTGCCATTTTTGCGGGGACAAGGTTGTGCTGGAGAACTACGGTAAGAAGAGGAAGCCGTACCCAGACGGGGCGTGGGAACTAGACCATGTCATCCAGCGCAAGAAGGGCGGCGCCAGCGAGGCCGACAACTATCTGCCCGCATGCAAGCAGTGCAACCATCTGCGTTGGCACAGGAACGGCCGGGACCTTCGCAGGCTCATCCTTCTCGGTCTAGTCGCCCAAGACGAAATCAAGGCCGGTACGAAGCTCGGCGGTGAGATTCATGCCAAGTTCAAGATCCGCGAGGCCAAGAACATGCACCGTCGCGGGAAGTCCCGGTGACGCGATAGGCGATTCCTGACGCGCGGGCAGCGCCGGTTCTAGATCAGCCGCTTCTGAGCTCGCACCTGGTAATGATGTCCTGGCGCACGCACTTCTGGCCCTGGAGTGCAGATTGAGGACAATATAGAATATGAAGATGCGCACTTCGGTTGAGTCCTACCTGGGATGTCGGATTGTCGGCAGTGTCGAGCGCGGTCGGCACCTGAGGGCCGCTGACGGAGTCAGCGACGTGCCTTTCAGCGCCGGAGCACGGGAAGCCGGCACGGAGAAGCTCTACGTCGTCATGCACAAGGGCGAGTTCTGCTATATCGGACGTACCGAGCAGCCCGTGGCTGCTCGCATCCGGCAGGGCATGATCGCGTCTTACCCTTACCGCTGGCGGCGCTGGCACGAGGTCGATTTGCATGTCTGCCTCTTTGGCCGCAAAGGCGACCTCGATTTCGGCGAGGGCGTGGAGGCCGAGCTCGTCTATCTCATCAGGCAAGGAACCAGGCAGCGACCGGGTAGGTGGCCGGTGGATCAGCATGAAATCCACTTTCGCCACCGTGAGGGCGTTCCCGACCCGACATGTTTGAAGGCAGCACGGGATATCTACCGCGAGCTGGTGACCGGGCTGCGGTCCCGGTGACGCAATAGGCGATTCCCGACGCGCCGGTGTACGGGTCGTACGGTCTGACGGAGGAGGAGATCAGAATCGCGGGAGGAGAAACATGAGCGATTCGATTTCGAGACGTTCAGGCAACACAACTGCCAGAGGCAGGACTGCGGTAGCAGTTGGTGTCATGCTGCTCATTGCGTCGGATCAGGTCTTCAGGCCGGGAAGCCACCTTCGGGGTACGCTGCGCGTGCTCTACTACAGTTACTTCCTGGACGTCGTTCTGCCCTTCGGCATGTACTTGCTCATGTGGCAGGCCGAGGCGCGGGTTCGCTTCCTGAGAGACTGGCGGCTGAAGGCCCTGCTGGTCTTCGGTGTCGCGTCCTTCGCCGAGGTACGCAGGGATTCGGAGTACCTCTGCTGGGATGGACGTTTGACCCGCTTGACTTTGTCATGTTCGCCGGCGGAGTGCTGCTGGCGGTCCTCGCGGACAAGTTGCTTCTCGGGCCCTTGCTTCCCGGTTGGTCTCCTGGGGTAGAGGGAAACCAGGGGCGGTGGGGCCGTCGAGAAACCCCACTCATGTCACCGTGAACGAAGTGAATGGTCTTCTAGCTCTCGCAGAATCACGATTGCGAAGATTCTTCGCTGCGCTCAGAATGACGGCAAGCGAAGGGCTCAGAATGACGAAAGGAGGCCTTCTGCAGCAGCCCCACTGTACCTTCGCGGGGCCCTGCGCGACTTCCAGGGACTGCCCTCGTTTCCGAAGTGTCGACGGCGGGAAAGTGATGAACGGTCTAGAGGCGAGCCCAATGTTCCGCGTCTATCCGCATGCCGGTTCCGCGCTCGACTTCCCGCAGGAGCATCCGTAACTGCGGCACTGAATACTCCGGGTTGGCCTGCAATGTCAGGGTGTACGGCTGGAGCCGCATGAAGAAGTGCCGGCCGCCCGGTTCCGGCGGCGAGAAACCGAGCCGGCGCAGTTTACGGATGAAGTCGCGGCGTTTGCAGGGAGACCAGCTAGGCACGCGCGGACGTCTTGGGACGCGGCTTCCGGCCGCGGTTCAGGTTGACCCGGCCGAGGACAGGCAGCGTGTCGCCATGGCGGAGCCTGACTATCAGCCAGTCTTCCAGGACCGAGCGCAGTTCTTCCTGGCACCCGTAGAGGGTCGCGGCAAAAGCGATCACGCCGGGACACCGGCCGATGGTCCCGCAGAAGGTCCCGTCGTCCATTTTCTCGTACATGGCCGTCTTCATCGCGGCGTTGATATAGTCAAGCAGCATACAGCTACTAATCAGAGCAATAAATAGCTTGCATTCCTGCAAGGGTTGTGTATAGTG
>CAZVCQ010000039.1:0-12830 GCA_964626085.1 uncultured bacterium | reverse complement strand
CTGGTCCGCTCGGTGCTTGAGGAGATCGGCCGGGAGTGCTTCGAGCTGGACCTGGGCGGCCCGGTGCCGTCATTTGCCGGCGCAACCGGTCCGACCTAGAATTATATGGGATGCCCGGAGTCGGGTAGTTCGGCGCGGGGTCGACGGCCTGGGCGGTGCCGGGCATCGCCATGAGCGCCTGGTCGCCGGTCCCGTACAATGCTGCCGCCGGTTAGCCGGGGCAGGACAACGTCGGTGGAAGGAGATGCACCATGCCCGATGCGGAGCTGGTGTGCGGGGTAATCGAAGGAAGGATAGACTTCGCGGTGCTCCAGCGCAAGTACGAGCGCAAGGTCTATGGCAGGCTGTACCGGTTGGTCAGGAACCATGCTGACACCGAGGAGCTGACCCAGGATGTGTTCGTCCGGCTGTTTGAGGGGTTGCCCAGTTTCGACCCGAGCCGGGCCTGCCTCTGTACGTGGCTGTACTCGATCACCACCAACGTGGTCATGAGTTACTTCCGGACGAAGCGGCGCGCGCCGGACAGCCTGGACGCGATGCGGGAGTGGGAAACACCGTCGGTCGCGGGGCCGGAAGAGTTGCATGACGTGGATGAGCGCCGGACGCGGATGCTGAAGTCGGTAGCGAAGTTGGAGCCGCTGGACCGGGGCGTGCTGATCGGGTTCCACGTGCACGATGAGGCGTGGCGGGTCGTGGCGGCGAAGCATGGCTGTAGCGAGCGGCATGCGCGCTACCGGGCGCTGGTCGCGATGAGAAAGCTGAGAGAATCGATCTAGGATGAAGATGCCTTCTGGGGCGGAGGTGTTATGCGAGGCAAATGTATGGCTGCACCCGTGCAGGAGTTCACCGATGCGGAACTGGGTGTATTCGGTGACTTCTCCGAAGCGGCTCGGGACGGGAAGAACCCGAGCATCGAGGAGTACCTGGGGCGCGTACCGGAATCGGCCGATAGACTGCGGCCGGTCCTGGAGACAGTCGTGAAGTTCTGCGCCGAGGTGAGGAGGCTGAAGGCCGATTATCCGGGCGTTGACCTTGCCCGGTTGCTCGACTCGGGCCGGGGTCCGGAGAGGAGGTAGGCAGCAAACTGCGAGAGAATACGATCCGGCCGTCATGGCCGGATTTTTCTTTTGTCATTCTCGTGGTTTCGCGCGTATAAACATATGAGAGCGAAAGAAGACTGCTCTTTGACAACAGGGAGAACCGGACGCAAGGGCAGCGATTGTGAGACCGGGAATGCTAACACGGCCGAGAGGAGGTGATAACCATGCCAATAAACCCAACCCAACGGCTCGCCAACTGGGACGAGAAGTACAACCTCGAACGCGTGACCGCCATCCTGACCGAGAAACGCCCGGTGATGCTGCAGAACATGGGCGCCGTATTGCCTCTGATTGCAGCCATGGAGCTTCAGGTGAAGCAGGTCTGCGACGGCGCCGGCGTGCCGACTATCACGTACCCGTTCTATCTCTGTTTCGGACGCGAGATGTGGAGTCTGCTTCGGAAGGAGATGTCGGGTGAATCGATGGCGATGGAAGCCGCGACACTGATAGCGAAGTGGGTGGCGCGCGGACTGACTCAGTCAGTGCTGCAGGCCATCCGGACCGACGTCTTCAACGTCTCCGCGCCGATTGCGCCGTAACGGCTCGGTGTGCAAAGCGGGCGGGGTGTCGCTGCCATACCCCGCCCGCAAACTAGGAGGGAGTGTCATGATGAGGATGAGGTTGAAGTTGAGGTTGAGGTTAAGGACAAGGTTGAGGTTCGGGCAGGCGGATCGGAGTCCGGTTCACGTGCGCCGGTTCGGTGTGAACCGCTCGGGCGTCCGCCCGGGCGGCTACTGTGGGTCCTCGCCGGGAAGCCGGAACCGCGCCATCCGGCGCAGGAAGATCGTGAGGTAGTTCAGGAACGATACGACCACAAGTACGGTCACGATGAAGTCGACCGCCGACTTGTACTTCACTAGTGCCGGCACCTCCAGTGTGTAAAAGACGATCATCAGGGCAAAAGCCAACCCGGTGATCTTGCCGACGACGTCGGATTGGACAAACAAGCCCCGGGCCTTCATTATCACGCCGCTGCCGGCCAGTATCAGTAGGTCGCGCAGGACAACCGCTCCGGCGAGGAAGAGCGGCAGGTCGCGGATGAAGACGAGCGCGACCAAGACCGATCCGACCCAGACCTTGTCAACCAGGTGGTCAAGAACCCGGCCGAGATTCGATACCTGGCCGAGCTTACGGGCCAGGTAGCCGTCCAGCGCGTCGGTGGTCCAGGAGACAAGCATGACCGCGACCGCGGCGGCGTTCTGGTGCTTGAAGAGCAGGAGCAGGACGATCGGCAGCAGGATGATACGCGACACGCTCAGGATGTTGGGGAGGGTGACGATCCTGGCAGCAGTCGTGTGGCCGTTCTTCGCCTGTTCGGTTGACCGGTCGGACGGGGCGGAGGGCTGGTCGGTCATGTCAGCGGCTTGGGACACGATCCGAAATCCGAGGAGGATTTCGGTCATGTCCCTTCGCCGATTCGAGCATCTCGCGCGCGTGGGCCAGGCTGGTCTTGGTTACGGTTGCGCCGCTGGTCATTCGGGCAAGTTCCTCCACCCGGGAATCAGCGTCCAGCGTCCGGATTGACGTCAGGGTCCGGCTGCCCCGGGCCGACTTCGAGACCGACAGGTGCCGCTCCGCGTACTTGGCAATCTGGGGCAGGTGCGTGATGCAGATGACCTGATGGGTCCGGGCCAGCCGGGCGAGTCGTTTACCGACCGCCTCCGCGACCTTGCCGCCGATGCCGACGTCGATCTCGTCGAACACCAGCGTCGGTACCGGGTCGGCCTTGGACAAAGCGCTCTTCAGCGCGAGCATGATGCGCGATAGCTCTCCACCCGAAGCGACCTTGCGCAGCGGGCGCAGTTCCTCGCCCGGGTTGGCCGAGAAGAGGAACTCGGCCGCATCCACGCCGGCCGGCGTGAGCCGGAAACGTTCGTCGCCGCGCTGGTAGATACCCGACGGGTCGGGCACGCGGCTCAGGCTGACCGAAAGCGCAGCCCGGCCAAGGCCCAGCACCTCGAATTCGTCCTTCAGCCGTTTCTCCAGGTCAGACCGGGCCCGGCCGCGCTTGCGCGAGAGCGTGTCCGCGCGGGTGACCAGGTTCTGCCTGAGCGCGGCTAGTTCTGCAGCCAGTTCGTCCCGGCGCGAGCCCCCGAGTTCGATTGAGTCGAGTTCGGCCTTCAGCTTGGCTTCGAGGGCGGCAAGCTCGTCGGCGCCGAGCCCGTACTTGCGTGTGAGTTTCTCAATCAAGAACAGGCGGGCGTTGACCGCGTCCATCCGCTCCGGTGAGAACTCGATGGCCTCACCGTAGCGCACGAGTTCGCGCCACAGGTCGTCGGCCCCGGCGTGTGCCTCGTTGAGCAGCGCACGGCGCTCGGTCAGGGCCGGGTCAAGGTCGGCGAGCTCGCCCAGCGCCTTGCCGGCGATTCCGAGCAGTCCGATTATGGAGCCTTCCTGTTCCGAAAGCAGCTCCTCGAGCTGTCGCGCGAGCGTGAACCTCCGCTCGGCAGTCTGCAGCAGCTCCCGTTCCCGGCTCAGTTCCTCGAGTTCCCCGGGTTTCACCTGCGCTCCGCTCAGTTCCTTCAACTGGAACTCGGTCAGGTCGCGCCGGGACTTCCGCTCGGCCAGTTCCTGGTCGAGTCGGGTGAGCTCTGCGGACTTTTCCCCAAAGACGCGGAACTGCTTGGCAAAATCACGGCGCTCTGGGCCGAGTCCGGCGTACTCATCGAGGATCTCAAGGTGAACCTCGGTCTTCAGGAGCAACTGGTGCTGGTGCTGGCCGTGGAGGTCCACGAGCCGGTCTCCGAGCTTCTGCAGCGCGGCAACGGTAATGCCGGAATCGTTGGCGTAGGCGGCGCCGCGGCCGTTGCGTTCGGTGCGGCGGCGCAGCAGGAGTTGGGGTGGGCCGTCCCCGGCCATTGGTATTCCCAGCCCGGAGCACTCGTCGGTCACCCGTCCGTCGACGTCGAACCGGCCTTCAACCTGCGCCGTATCGGCGCCGGTCCGGATCATGTCGGCGTCCGGCTTGTCGCCGAGCAGCAGGGTGAGCGCGCCGATGATGATAGACTTGCCGGCGCCGGTCTCACCCGACAGTACGTTCAGCCCGGGACTGAATTCGACCGTGAGGTCCTCAATCAGGGCGTAGTTGCGGATTCTAAGCTCGGAGAGCATGAGTGAAGGCTAAGCTCGAATAACGAAGCTCGAAGTCCGAATCAAGCTCAAATGAAGGCAAGTGAGGAATCTGGGGATTCTGACCTGAAGCTCACTCGCGTCTCGGATTTCGAGCCTTGCCTCATTCAATCGCCATTCGTGCTTCGAATTTCGGATTTGACGTCCTCGTCAGCGTTGGCTGCCGGTCCACTTCAGCTTGTCGCGCAGGATCTGAAAGTAGGTCTTGCCTTTCGGAGTGACAAGTCGAATCGTGAAGCCGGCGCGGCTGATATGGAGCGGTTGGCCGGGCTTCATCACCCAGCGTTCCTGGCCATCGAGGTTGAGCACAGCCGACTCGGAACGCCGGCTCAGCTCCAACTCGACCTGGGCGTCGGCGGGGAGAATCATCGGCCTTGATGCAAGCGCGTGCGGGGCGAGCGGGGTCAGGAGAATCGCCGGCATCGTCGGATAGACAACCGGGCCGCCGGCGGCAAGCGAGTAGGCGGTGGAGCCGGTCGGAGTCGCTACCACCACGCCGTCGCCGACGAAACGCGTGACCAGCACGCCGCCCGAGCTGGCCACGAGTTCGATGGCGCGATTGGCCCGGTCCATGTTGACCGCGATGTCATTCAGCGCGAAGGCGGACTTGCGGCCGTAGCGGCAGGCGAGCACCATCCGACGTTCCTCGGTGTGTAGGCCACGGCAGAAGTCCTCGATGCCGGCCTGCGCTTCGTCAGCCGAGAACTCAGTCAGGAAGCCCAGAGCGCCGAGGTTCACGCCCATGATCGGGACGTCCCGGCTGCCGACCAGCCGCGCGGCACGGAGGAGTGTCCCGTCGCCGCCGCAGGCCACCACCAGGTCGGCCCGTTCGGCGAGTCTCGCTGCGGGGCTGCATTCCGCCGAGACCCGCAGCAGCTTCGCCGTGCCGGTGGAGAGCAGCGGCACGTGCCCGGCCGCGCGGAGCCAACGGACGAGTCCGGGCACCAGCTTCGTGGCCAGCGGCTTGTCCCGGTTGACCATGAAGGCGATGCGCTTGCGGTTCCGAGTCCTGGCTGCAGTTCTCATCTGGTCATGAAGGCGTAGCGGATTTTCCCCGGAAGGTCGTGTTCGATTTCGGCGTCCGGAGCCAGCCAGCGCACGACTGCCTCGTGAGTCGCGTCGATCTCAACTGCCAGCAGGCCGCCGGGCCGGAGCAGGTCAGGGCCCGATGTCAGCAGCATTGCGACAATATTAGCTCCTTTTGACCCGCCATCAAGTGCCAACCGCGGTTCCCGACGGACGGCGCGGCTCAACCGCGCCAGTCGTGGCGTCGGCACGTATGGCGGGTTGGAGATGAGCAGATCGAGTCGTCCGTGCAGCCGCGACAGGACGCGGTCCTCGATGCTTCGCGCCCGCTCCAGCCGGACCCGACCCGCAAGTCCGTGCCGGGCCACGTTTCGTGCAGCAACCGCGAGCGCCGTTCTTGAGGCGTCTACGGCCAGGATCCTCGCGTCCGGCAGTGCTCGGGCCAGTGCAATAGCGATGCATCCTGACCCGGTACCAAAGTCCACTGCCTTCGTTTTGGCTTTTGGCCTCGGGCTTTTGGCTTCTGACTTCAGCCTGGCAAGCGTCCTCGCCACAAGTTCTTCCGTTTCGGGTCGTGGTATCAAGACCCGGCGGTCGACGTGGAGGTCGAAGTCGAGGAACGGGGCGGACCGGGTCAGGTACTGCACCGGCTCGCCGGCTTCGGCGCGCGCGACAAGACGACGGAACCGGTCAGCGGTCCTGGTGGGAACCGGCAGTTGGGAGTAGAGTTCATGGCGCCGGACCCCAAGCAGGTGCATCAAGAGGTACTCGGCGTCCGTGCGCGGAATCGCCCTGGACGTTTCCTTCAGGAGCCCGGCCGCGTCGGTCCGGGCCGCAGTCCCTTTGTGTCTTTGTGTCTTTGTGGTTGAATTCCGGGTCCTGGCGGCCTTGGCGGTTTTCCCTCTGCGTCCGCTCACTCGATTGCGGCTTCGGCCTTCTCGAGCGCCAGGAACAACGGGTCGAGTTCACCTTCGATGACCGAGTCGAGGTTGTGCACCGATAGGCCGATGCGGTGGTCGGTCAGCCGGTTCTGGGGGAAATTATAGGTGCGGATTTTCTCACTGCGGTCACCGGAGCCAATCTGCTTGCGTCGGGTCGCGGTCGTCTTCGACTGGTCCGCAGACCGCCTGGCCTCGAGCAGGCGCGCCGCAAGGACTTTCATCGCTTTCGCCTTGTTCCGCTGCTGTGACCGCTCGTCCTGGCATTGGGCGACCAGGCCGGTCGGAACGTGGGTGATGCGTACAGCCGACTCGGTTTTGTTGACGCCCTGGCCACCGTGCCCGCCGGCGCGATACACATCCACGCGTAGTTCATCGGGGTTGATACTGATGTCAACTTCCTCCGCCTCAGGGAGGACGGCCACGGTGACGGTTGACGTGTGAATCCGGCCGGAGGCTTCAGTCTCCGGTACCCGCTGGACGCGGTGGACCCCGCTTTCGAAGCGGAAGTAACGGTACGGCTCGTCTCCTTCGACGGCGAAGACCACCTCTTTGAATCCCTTCAGTTCGCTCGGGCGAGAGTCCATCACCTCGATCTTGAGACCATGATTCTCGGCGTAGCGTGAGTACATGCGGAAGAGGTCGCCGGCAAACAGGGCCGCTTCCTCGCCGCCGGCAGCCCCACGGACTTCAACGATACAGCCTTTGTCCCAGTCGGGCGAGCGGGGACGGAGCACAGCTTCAAGTGCGACGCTCAGCTTCTCCAGGCGCTGGCCGAGGTCCGCAAGTTCCTTCTGGGCCAGTTCCTTCATTTCCGCGTCATCAGTCGCGCGAGCCATCTCGTCGGCTTCCTGCGCTTCCTTGTCGAGCCGCTCGTACTCCCGTAGCTGCTCCAGCGCGGTCGTCGCCGCCCGGTACTCCCGGGTCAGGGACCGCAGCAATGGGATGTCAGAGGTCACCTTCGGGTCGCCGAGCTGCTTCTCCAGTTCCGCTGCACGCAGGCGCAACGGCTCCAGCCTGCGCTTCAACTCGAATGCCGGTGTTGGCATGGGTTAGCGCTACCTGGTTGTCAGCTAGTAGAAACGAACTGGGCCGGCGTTTGACTGCGCCGGAGAACTGCCTGTCTTGTCACGGAAAGCCACGGGCCATTATCCCGGGCTTTAGGCCTCTGTCAAGCAGATACGCAATGAACCGCCAAGGACGCCAAGATCGCCAAGTGGACACAGAGCAGCGCTGCCCGGATCGGGCTTTGTGTCTTTGTGGTGAACTCCTGTGTCGGTTCTTGGGCTAGATGCTGCCGGCGTCGTGTGCGGCCAGCCGCAGCTCGACCTCGCCGATGCCGCTTTGGACCTCGACGTGCAGGGAAGCCTCGGTCTTGCCCCAGGATTCGTTGACCCAGGCGTCATCTACCATCTTCAGACCACCCGCGTCCACGTGCCCCAGCCCTGCCTGGGTTTTGACCCGGACTCCGATATCGGCGGGCAGGATGAGCTTGAGCCTGCCCACTCCGGCTTTGATGGTCACGTCGAGGTCGGAAGGCCGGATGCCCGAGAGGTCTACCGTACCTTCACCGACACCGGCTTCGATGCTCAGGCCGCTGAGATTGAGCCCGGCCAGGTTCACGTCGCTCTTGCCGACACCCATGTCGACCTCCAGGTCAATCGGCACGTCCGGATTGAGCTTGAGATCCCAGTCGTACCGGACGTTGCCGGGCCAGGTTGCTCCGACTACCCGCGACGGCTGCTCGATAACCAGCCGGCCGCGGCCATCCTCGACTCTGTATGAGACCGCCGGTTTCCAGTCAGGGATGTTGTACTCGAACCGGGCGTCGAGCAGGCTGTCAGCACCGCCCGCGAGCTTGAGCCTGCCGACACCCAGGATGACGGAAACACTGACAGACTCGGCGCCGGCGAGTCCGACTTTCTGCTCGAGCGTTGCAGCCCTTCCCAGCTTCGGGCTCGGGACATAGCAGCCGGCGAGCGCCAGCATCAATACTCCGGACAGCACCGCGAGATGTCTGTTCATGATACTCCTTTTGCCGTACACTTGGTGAGACGCACCTTCGTGCCCGGATGTTGCGATCTCACGTCGCAGGATTCAGGGGCTCCGGGATTCGAGGATCCCAGTGTCGTGGCCGCGGCTCTCTTCGTGTCTTTGTGTGTTTGTGGTGAAATTCCGAATCCGTGTTCATCCGTGTCCATCCGTGGTTCTTCTTCTTTGGCACTGGCCATGTTAGAATGCAGCATGATGACAGGACACTTCACCGAAGTCAAGGAAGAGAATCCGACGCTGCCCGGGATGCAGGCGACAATTCGCTGGCTAATCGCCGAGAAAGACGGAGCGCCCAACTTCGCCATGCGGGTCATCGAGATCAAGCGCAAAGGGGAGAAGATACCGCTCCACCGCCACGACTACGAGCACGAGATATTCATCGTCGAAGGACAGGGAAACGTGCTCAGCCCGGACGGACCGAAGCCGGTTGCCTGCGGTAACTTCGTCTACGTCGCACCGGGCGAGGAACACGGCTTTGAGAACACCGGGGAGAGTCCTTTCCGCTTCATCTGTGTGATACCGAAGCAGTAGCCGCCATTGGTTGACCGGGCGCGGATTCCGGATATGGTATGCATGATAGCTGGTTGAGGCGCAGAACCTAAGGAGGTCTCTTGTCACGAGCAGTCTTTCTGCTGGCGATTGTGCTGCTGACACCGGCAGCCGCGGACGAACCGCTGGTCCCGCCGATTCAGCCGGAACTGCCGGTTTCGATACCGGCCTATGAATCCGGCCTGCCCCTTTTCCTCGACGCGCCGTGGGATACCAATGCCCTGGCCGACAGCCTCGATACCTCGCCGCCGCCGGACGGTGCGCTGTTTGTCGCGCGCGAGGCCGGGCCGGACTCGAGCATCGTCGTCCTGACCTACAACTACCTCAGCGGCAGTTGGTACTGCCGTATCAGCCGGAGCACGAACTCGGGCAAGACCTATACACCGCAGACCGTGGGTTCGGGTTACTGGGTCGACCCGGTCCTGCATGGCAACGGCCGGGACACGCTCTACCACATCGCGATTGCCAACGTGAGCGACGGCTATCACCTGTTCCTGCGCCGTTCCTTCAGTGCCGGTGACTCATGGAACGACACCATCAGAGTCGACCGGGGAACCAGCACCTTCACCGACAAGCCGATGCTCGCGAGCCAGGACAGCTTCCTCTACTGCACCTACAGCGACTTCTCCGGCGGCACCAATTACATCCGGATGTGCCGTTCGTCTGACTACGGCGTGACCTGGAACACGGGCGACATCGACGTTTCGACTACCGGCGGCCAGGGTTCATGCCCGGAGGTCGGGCCCGATGGCGACGTCTACGTCGTCTGGGGTCAGCCGTCCGAATGGGTGCCGAAGTCCATCTGGTTCAACCGTTCGACCGACCACGGCCTGACCTGGGGCGTCCCCCTGAAGGTTGACGACGTCGACACCGCCCCGCACATGTACCGTTGGCGTGCCAACCACAGCTTCCCGGCGATGGCCGTGGACAGCGCCGGCAAGATCTACGTCACGGTCCAAAACCGCCTGCACGGGCTCGGGTACGATGCCGCGGTCTACACCTCCGTGGACACGGGCGCGACCTGGCAGGGGCCGTACCAGGTCAACGACGATACCGTTACCGACTCCGACCAGTATTGCACCTGGATTGCTCTGGACCGCTTTCAGCGGCCACACGTCTTCTGGTACGACAACCGCAACTACTACCCGGACTCAAGCGGCGACGTCTACTACAGCTGGTCCGAGGACGGCGGCCAGACCTGGCAGCCTAACGAGCAGGTCAACGACGTCTCGCCCTGCTGGGGTTACCAGTCGAAGAGCATGATGGGCGACTTCCAGCAGATCCGTTGCGACACGAACTACGTCTACTGCGAATGGAGCGACCACCGCAACGGCCGCCACTCCTGGAGCTACATCGGTGCGGGGCGCCGTCCCTTGCCGGCCCTCAGCGGCGTGGCCGAGAAGCCCAGGCCCGGCACATGGCAGAAGAGCCGGTTCGCCCTGGGGCAGAACCGGCCCAACCCGGTCGTGGACGGTACCACGATTTCCTACCAACTGGAGCGGCCAACGGCCGTCACGCTGACGGTTTACGACCTTGGGGGTAATCTGGTGAAGACCCTCCTCGCCGGTGACCAGCCGGCCGAGCCGCGACGCGTCTTCTGGGACCGTACCGACGACGCAGGCAGGCAGGTTGCCGCCGGCGTCTACTTCTGCCGGCTTTCGGCCGACGGTGCAACCGCCTCCCGCAAGCTCGTGGTCAGATAGCCGAGCGGACTCCTGTCGTGAGGGCGGCCGGACGGCCGCCCTCGCCTTTGTACGTCCGTCACGGAAGCCGACTGACCTCCGCTGGCAGACTCGCCTGCAGTGCGAGGTCACGGCCTTGGAAACACCGTCGCTAGGCCCGTCCGTTTCATCTGCGTGATGCCGAGGCAGCAGGCAGACGGACCGAGACTGACGACCGGGCTGTCGGCTCGCACAAGAGCCCTGGTTTCAACACAAACAGAGAAGCCGCCCTGCCTGGAGGTCGTTATCGAGTCGGCGGGACGGCTTCGGCCAGCTGCTATTGCGGGGTCAGTTGGATCACAAGCTGCTGAAGTGCTACCTCAGTGTCTGTATCCGACGACCCAGATCTGGTCTACGCTCGGGCATCCGATGTACACCTCGTTCCGGTTGGGGTCGACCGCCGTGTAGTCGGTCTGCTTCCCGAACTGGAGGGTGTCGACAACCGTGTTGTCGGAAGTGCGGGCGACAAGCACGTAGTCGCCATAGTAGTTCGCCAGGTAGACGAACTCGCCGTTTGCCAGCACGCTTGCTCCGGTCGGATGACTGCAGCCGGGGATTCTCGCCACCACTTGCAGGTCCGACGTCCGGACGACCGCCACGTCGTTATCCAGTCGGCAACTGATGTACGCGTGCTGTCCGTCCGGCGTGAAGTCCATGAATCCCGGCTCGCTTCCGACCTTGACGCGCGCCACAACGTGGTTGTCCGAAGTCCGAATCACGGCCAGCGTATCCGTACCCCGGCCGCTCGCGTACACGTGCTCACCATCTGGTGTCACCCCGACGCACCAGGGATGCCCGGGGATAGCCACGTTGGCGATTACCGTGTTGTCGGACGTCCTTATTACAGATACCGTCCCGGCGTAGTAGTTGGCTGAATATGCGCGACTGCCGTCGGGGTGAACGGCGACCCCGCGCGGGCCGGCCTGGACCGGTATCGTCTTGGTGATTACGTTGTCTGACGTGCGGATGACACCGACCCGGTCTCCACTCATTGCGAAGTAGACGTACTGGTTGTTCGGCGTGGCGGCAACGAACGACGGCTCGCCGGGAGTCTGAATCGTATGCACGACCGTTTTCGTGGCCGTGCTGATGACCGAGATTCCGCCGATGCGGTTGGCAACGTAGACGTACTCCCCGTTCGGCAGTATGCAGACCCCGAAGGGCGCGTAGCCAACGGGTATTCGGGCGATCACCGTGTCAGGATAGCCCGACTGAGTACCGATGAGGATGGCGTGTGGAGGTGAGAAGTCTGATTCCCTGCGCGCGACGTTCTGAGCCCGCACCTTCACCCTGAACACACCGGCTTGTCGCCATGCGTGGGACATGGTCACCGGCGCGCCGCTGGGTACGTACTGGCTCCATTCCGACACATGGTTGTCGCCCCACGAAAACTGATAGCTTAGAGGCAGGCCTTGGTGGTCGGTTGTCACCGCGGTGAAATCGTACGACTTGCCGACATCGCCCGAGGTTGGTCCCCTGGGGGCCTCGGGAGTCACAGGCGGCAGGATTCCGCAGCCCGTGACGGCGACCATGTAGCATATCGCTGCAAACAGGCTCTGACGCGTAGACATTTAACCTCCTCTGACGACCGATTTTAGGACTCTCTCGGGCGTCTGTCGAGCCCTTTCTCGGGCTTGCGTATCCTCGGCGCCGGAGTCACCTGGACAGAGAGCCAAGGCAGGGGGGTGAGGAGATACGGTCTACGGTTTGCGGCCTGCGGCCGCGGCTGATGGCAGGGGAGATGTCCGCGGCTGGCAGGGGTTTCTTCGGGTCGAAAGTGGCTACCAGACGTCCGGCACCAGTCGGAACCGCGTTCTGGAGCTGTATTCGGCGTAGCCTTCGAGCTCGGCCTTGAGAGTGCGGTCCTCAAGCGACGTCCGAACCACGAGCAACAGCACGGCAACGGCGGCAGGAATGAGGGACCAGAGGGAGCCGAGCAGCAGCGCGGTGGCGACTGCGAATAGGGCAGCTCCGGCATAGCCGGGGTGACGGATCGTGCGATACGGGCCGCCGCTCGCAACCACCTGTCCGCGGTCTCGCTGGAGCCGGACACTGAAGGCGAAGAAAGCGTTTGCCGCCATCGCCCACGTCACCAGTCCGTTGCCGAAGAGCGCCAGCGCGAAGCCTGCGCCCTGCAGCCAGAAGGGCATGAGAGCACCCCAGCCAAAGCGGATGTCGAGGCCGGCGATGACCAGCACCGCGAGTGAAGCCAGTCCGTAGAAAGGAAGCAGGGCTTTGTCCCACGGCTTCGTATCCTTCCCCATGCGCACGGAGCGTTCGGCCAGCAGTTCCGGGCTGCGCGGTATCAGGATGAT
>CAZVCQ010000038.1:0-13354 GCA_964626085.1 uncultured bacterium | reverse complement strand
AGGAATCAATGAACCAATTGACGGGGGGAATGCCCCCCCACCGGGCCCCCTGCCAGGAAGACGAAGAAAACCTGCCCTTTTTTGCTGGAAGAAGCGGATTATACATATGAGGGCGGAAGAGGTGAGACAGAGGACGAAGCTAGAAGCTGGAGGCGAGAAGCTGTGTTGATTCCACTTCCGTCAAGGGCGGGCGGAGTTCGAGCCGGGGTAAGAGCTCAAGGGTCCGGTCTCGATTCCGGCCAAGAGGCTTTTAACCAATGAAGGTTAACTGCCGCGGGGCAGGTCTTCAGGCCTAACCGTATGTATGTCAGACGGTTAGGCGGAGGAGCCGCAACTCAACACCCTGCGGAGGGAGCAGCCCGGCAGGTTGCCATTGAGTTGGTCCTCGAAGGCGCCCTGAAGGTAGTCCCGAGATGAGCTGTGAGTGTTACCTTCCTAGGAGCTTCGTCCCGAGCTTTCCTCCTGGCTCGGTTACGAGCGGTGTCGGAAGCGGTATCCTGAGCTCCGGCTGAAGCGGAGTGTTATGCGGTCCAGTATGCCGTTGCCGACGCTCTGTAGTGCGCTCTTTGACTAGCTTTTTGAGGAGCTTTGAAGGGAGCTTCGGGACGAGATTCCCGAGGAGCCTTGCGGGACGCTTGGCAGGACCCGAGTGACCAGTTTCCAGTTGCCGGTTTCCAGTGCGAATGGCGAATAGCGGGTGGCGGGCTATCAACAGTTGCCTGCAGCGGCCTGGGCCCGCCCGCAATCGAGGTCGGGAGAGGGGAAGCAGATTGGAGGCGGGCCTGTAAGCCGAGTTCTGTCCCCGGCCTGTCTGCGTGCGGATTCGCACAGGCAGGCAAGCCGGGTGACGGTCATTTATCTGGGCATGCGGTTGCCCGCACGTCTCAAGCGACCTACCCGAGAACTTAAGTGGACCGGGCCAGTCCGGTTCTCATATTGGTCTTGCACCGGGCAGGGTTTTTCCATCCCGGATGTCGCCACCCGGGATAGTGCGCTCTTACCGCACTTTTTCACCCTTACCGCGTGCGAACACGCGGCGGTATGGTTTCTGTGATACTGTCCGTCCACGGGCCGTCACCGGCCCGCAGCCTCGCTCTTAACGAGTGCCTCGCCCTGGGTGCTCGGACTTTCCTCCCCGCAAGGGGCGACCGTCCGACCCGCCTCCGAGCCAATTCTAGCCCGAGTTTCGAGGATGGCAAGCAGGCGGCGGTGGAGGAATCCGAAACTCGAAGTCCGAATGACGATTGAAACTCGAATTCCCCATTTCGTTATTCGCCTGCATTCGAGCTTCATTCGGATTTCGTGCTTCGTCATTCGGGTTTAGCCCGTTGGTGGTCTTGATTCTTCCGGCCTGCATGATAACCTTTATGTCTGATGAGACCAGTAACCGTGATTGCCATCGGCGGCAATTCCCTGATTCGGTCCAAAGACCGGAGTTCGTTCGCCGACCAGCTTGCGACTACTGCCGATACCTGTCGGCACATCGCCGATATCGTCGCGGCCGGTCACGACATCGTCGTTACCCACGGCAATGGACCTCAGGTCGGGTTCATCCTCATTCGGTCGCATCTTGCTCGGAATCGGCTGTCCGAGATCCCGCTGGACGCCTGCAATGCCCAGACCCAGGCCGAGATTGGCTACATGATCCAGCAGTCTCTGGACAATGAGTTCAAGGGTCGCGGCATCGCCAAGCCGGTCGTGACCGTCGTTACACAGGTGGTCGTCGACGCGGCTGACCCCGCATTCCAGCACCCTTCCAAGCCGGTCGGGCCGTTCTATACCAAAGGGGAGGCCGCCAAGTTGGAGAGGGAGTTGGGATGGGTCTTGCGCGAAGACGCGGGGCGAGGTTTCAGGAGGCTGGTTTCGTCTCCGCGGCCCGTGGAGGTCGTCGAGGAGCCTGAGATTGAGTCACTCCTGCGTTCCGGCGCGGTCGTCGTCGCATGCGGCGGCGGCGGGATACCGGTTGTCCGGGACAATGGGACTCTCAAGGGTGTAGCGGCAGTGATAGACAAAGACCTGGCTTCGAGCCTGCTGGCCGGAGAGATTGGGGCCGAAAGGCTCGTGATTTCCACCGCGGTTGAGCAGGTCTGTCTGAACTACGGCCAGGCAAACCAAACGGCGCTGGGGCACGTCTCAGCAAAGGAAATGAAGGATCACCTCGCAGCCGGGCAGTTCCCGGACGGCAGCATGGGTCCCAAGATAGAGGCCGCCCTTGATTTCCTGCGACGCGGTGGCAAAGAAGTCGTTATCACCGACCCGGACCACCTCGCTGATGCATTGGCCGGCGGAGCCGGAACGCATATCACAGGCTAAACTCGAATGACGAAGCTCGAAGCCCGACTGAAGCTCGAATGCAGGCAAATGAGGAAATGGGGTATTCGGGCTTGAATCGTCATTCTGGTTTCGGGATTCGGGCTTTCCCGCGTCTGCGTTGGTGGTGTGCAGTCATGGTCGCAGTCCTGGCGACCTTCACGGCCGTGAGCGCACAGACCATGACCTTGATACCGATGGACCTCACCCAGACCGACCATCTGAAGGCCTACGGTGTTGTCTACCGGCTGCTCCAGCGTGGGCAGAAGGTCGAGTGGTTGCTCAACTACCGGGGTGGGTCATTTCTGTTCCCGCCTGAGCAGCAGGCCGTGAAGGAGTGTAAGCTCAACGGCGTGGCCTACCAGGCAGTCGGGCCGGACGAGGTTGTGCAGATACGTTCGACGATCGAGAAGAACAACATGGAATCGGTGATGTTGGAACGACCGACACGGCTCGCCGTGTATGCGCCGCCGACGGTTGACCCATGGGACGACGCGGTGCGGCTGGTGCTGGACTACGCCGGCATCAAGTACGACGTGGTCTGGGACAGAGAAGTGATGCAGGGCAAGCTCTCACAGTACGACTGGCTGCATTTGCACCACGAGGACTTCACCGGTCAGTATGGCAAGTTCTATGCGTCCTATCAGAGCCAGCCGTGGTACCAGAAGGACGTCGCCATCAATACAAAGACAGCGGCCGAGCTCGGGTTCAAGAAGGTCAGCAAGATGGACCTGGCGATTGTCGAACTCATCCGCAAGTACGTAGCCGACGGCGGGATGCTGTTTGCCATGTGCTCGGCCACCGACACGCCGGACATCGCCTGGGCGGCTCGCAACACCGATATATGCAGTGCTGTGTTCGATGGGGATGGAATCGACCCGGCGTACGCGTCGAAGCTCGACTTCACCGGCTGCCTCGCGTTCGAGAACTTCAGCCCGGTAACCAACCCGACGGTCTACGAGCATTCTGACATCGACACCTATCTAGAGGCGACGGCGCGGGGCCCTGATGTCTACTTCTCCCTGTTCGACTTCTCCGCCAAGTACGACCCGGTGCCGTGCATGCTGGTCCAGGACCATGTCGGGTTGGTCAAGGAGTTCCTGGGACAGAACTGCGGATTCCGCCGGACCAAGGTCAAGAAGGACGTGCTGGTGCTGGCCGAGGTGGTCAACACCGAGGAGTTGAAGTACATCCATGGCAACTTCGGCAAGGGTACGTTCACCTTCCTTGGTGGCCACGATCCCGAGGACTATGCGCATCGTATCGAAGACCCGCCGACCGACCTATCGCTTCACAGGAACTCGCCGGGCTACCGGTTGATACTCAATAACGTGCTCTTCCCGGCGGCGGAGAAGAAGCCGCTGAAGACATGAACGGAAGGGATAGAGAGATCGAGGGATCAAGGGATCAAGTGCGGGACAACGCAAATGCCGTCAGCATGCTGGTCCGTTCACTCTATCCCTCGCCGGCTCGATCCCTCGCTCCCTTGGCTTTCTGACATGTGTCTCGCGATTCCGCTGCGGCTGGTGTCGGTGGATGGCACTGACGCGGTCGGCGAGGTTGGCGGCATCCAGCGGGAAGTGTCGATCATGATGACTCCTGACGTGAAGGTCGGGGATTACGTCATCGTCCACGCCGGGTTCTCCATCCAGGTACTGGACCAGAAGGAAGCGGAAGAGAACCTAGAACTGCTCAGGCAAATCGGCGAAGCGGCTGAGCAGAAGCAGGACGAGGTCCGAGCCCGGCGCAAGCCCGGCAAGCCTGACTAGAACCTAGACGCCGGCGAAGAACTGCCGGACAGCGTCAACAATCGTCTTCTGTTGGACGTCGGTAAGGCTGGGACGGATGGGCAGAGTGATCACTTCCCTACAGGCGCGTTCGGTCTCAGGCAGGGGCGGGGATGGCCTTAGATTCGCCGCAGCCGGTTCGCTGTGCGCCGGCGTCTGGTAGTAGTCGCCAGTCCCGATTCCCCGTTCGAGAAGGAACTGCCTGAGTGCGTCCCGGCGCTCGGTCCTGATTGCGTACTGGTGGTAATTCGAGACGCAGCCGTCCGCGCCATGCACGCGTCTGGCCTCGGGCGGCAGCTCCGCGTCATAGCGCTCCGCAAGTTCACGCCTTCGTGTCAGTTCCGCGTCGAGCCGCCCGAGCTTGATGTGAAGGAATGCGGCCTGCAGCTCGTCCATGTGAGAGTTGTAGCCCAGGCAGACGTGGCGTCCGGTCGCGTCCCGGCCATGGGACCGGAGTTGCCGCAGTGAGTCCGCGAGTTTCTCGTCTGAGGTCACGACCGCCCCCGCGTCGCCCAGCGCACTCAAGTTTTTGGTCGGGTAGAAACTGAAGGTCCCGGCCGCGCCAAGCGAGCCCAGCTTCCGGTCATTCCAGGTCGCGCCGATTGCCTGGGCTGCATCCTCGACGAAGGCTATGTTGTTGTCCACGCACAAGGACTGGAAGGACTCGAGGTTGGCACAGTGACCGAATACGTGGACCAGTAGCACCGCCTTGGTGGCAGATGTAATTGCCGCTGCGCACGCGTCGGGCGAAAGGCAGAGAGTTCCGGGTTCGATGTCAGCGAATACGGGCTTCGCGCCAACCTGCATGATGGCTTCGACGCTGGCGAAGTACGTGAAGGCGGTCGTAATGACCTCGTCGCCATTGCCGATACCAAGAGCCTTCAACGTGAGAATCAGCGCGTCGGTTCCGCTCTTCACACCCACCGCATGGGTGGTACTGCAGTACTCTGCCAGCGAGGATTCAAATGTCTCCAGTTCCTTCCCGAGCGCGAACCGGCCGGAAGCCAGAATTCGATCCAAGGCCGCGTGAAAATCGGCGGCGAACTGCCGGTTCTCGGTCACGGTATCGTAGAGCGGGATTCTGATGGCCATGTCACGAACCTCGGAGGAAAGCCGCCAAGGTCGCCAAGAGCGCCGAGCGTTGCGAAGAAGGTACCAAGACTAGTGGAGGTTCAGGAAGGCGTCGGCGGGCATCCCGGGTTTGAGGACGCGGTCGGGGTTGGGCAGCGCTATTTTCACGCGGTAGACCTGGTTGATGCGTTCCTCTTTGGTCTGGATGTCCTTGGGCGTGAATTCGGCCTGGTCGGAGATGAAGGTCAGTGTGCCGACGAAATCTCTCTTCGGGTAGGCGTCGATGCGGGCGCGGCAGGTGTCGCCCAGCTTCACTCGGCCGAGCAGGCGCTCGGGCAGGTATACGGTGAGCCAGGTCTGGTCGAGGTCGATGATGGTGACCGGAACCGAGCCGGCGAGCACGGTCTCGCCGAGGCGAAATGCGACCGCGGAGACTGTGCCGGAAACCGGGGCGATGACCGTGCAGTCGTTCATCCGCGCCCGGGCGATGTCGTGTTGCGCGCGGGCCGCATCGACTGCGGTGCCGGCTGCAGCCAGCGCATCCCGGGCAGCGGTTGCATCGCTGCGTGCCCGGTCGATTTCCTGCCGGGTCAGGTTGCCTCCGGCGTAGAGCTTCTCTACCCGCGCCAGACTCGTTTCGGCAAGCCTGGCCCGAGAGGCCGCCGCCGACAGGCCGGCCTCGGCTGCCTGCAGTTGGGCCTGCGCGGCGAGCGCGCCGTTGCGGTAGTCGGCGTCGTCGAGCCGCATCAGGGTGTCGCCGGCGACTACCGGCTTGCCCTCTTCGCTGCGGACTTCGATGACTCGTGCCGTGACTTTGGAGGTCAGTTGGACTTCGTAGGCTTCGATGGTGCCGGAAAGCTCGTTGTCGGACCGGCGCCGGCCGCTCTGGGTAGCAACCAGGGCTATGACCAGCGCGGCGATGACAACAGCCAGCGCGACAAAGGGGAGACGGCGTCTCATGGAATTGAGTAGTCTAGTCTGGCATGGGGCGGGGTCAAGAAATCAGACGCGCCGTGTCTCGTAGCGCCAGACTGCGAGGCCGAGGATGACGGCGCCGAGTACGACCAGTGCCAGGGTCTCGGGCCAGAGCACGGAGATGCCCACGCCTTTCAGGAATATAGCGCGGATCATGGTCATGAAGTAGCGGCCGGGGATCAGGTAGGTGAAGTACTGGGCCGGCGCGGGCATGTTCTCGATTGGGAACATGAACCCGGAAAGCAGCGTGTTGGGCATCATGAAGAAGAAGGATATCATCATCGACTGCTGCTGGGTGCGGGCTATGGTTGAGGTGAGAATGCCGATGCCCAGGGTGCTGAGGAGAAAGGGCGCCGCCAGCAGAAAGAGCAGCGTGACCGAGCCGTTGATGGGCACGCGGAACCAGGCCACTGCGACCGTGGTTACCAGCAGAATGTCGATGTAACCGATGACGATGTATGGTATCAACTTGCCCGCGAGCAGCTCGTAGGAGCGGATGGGCGTCACGGCCAGTTGTTCGCTGGTCCCACGTTCAAACTCGCGGACGATGGCCATCGAGGTCATAATCGTGGTCATTATCATCAGGACCATCACCAGCACGCCCGGCACCATGTAGTTCCGGCTGGTGAGATTCGGGTTGTACATCACGCGGGGCACGAGTACCACGTCCGCCGGTTTGACCAGACCCGGGAAGCGCGTCCCTGCCTGGCGCTGGAGCGTCGTACCGACTATCTGCTGGACGTACGATGCCGCGACCACGGCGGTGCTGGGATTGGACCCGTCGGCAAACAGCTCGAGCCCGGCGCCGGTGCGGTGGAGCAGGTCGCGTTCGAGGTCGGCCGGTATCACCAGGCCGACGGTTGCCCGGCTGGCAAGCATCGCCCGCTGGATTTCGTGGCGGTCAGGCACTTCGCTGATGCGGAAAGTGACGGTGGCAGCAAGGCTGCGGATGATTTCACGTGAGACCGGGGTGCGGGACTGGTCGACTACCGCCAGCCGCACGTTGTGGACATCCTGGGTTGCCGCGTAGCCGAAGAGCAGGAGCTGAATCACGGGCGCGAGCAGCACCAGCGGCAGGGTTCGGCGGTCGCGGCGCAACTGAATCACCTCCTTGCGTGCGACGCTCAGGATGCGTTCTATCACAGGGATCTCCGGAGTCGCTCGACCGACATGCCGACGAGCACAGTCGCAAACAGCAGGCTGACGAGTAGCGGCTGCAGCACCGCTTCCAGCCCGGCGCCCTTCATGTAGATTGCCCGGAGCATCGTCAGAAAGTAGCCGGCCGGGACGATGTTGGCGATGAGCTGGACGAGGCGCGGCATGGACGCTACCGGGAAGACGAAGCCGGATAGCAGGATGGTTGGTAGTATCGAGACAAGGAACGCCAGGTACATTGCCACCTGCAGGCTGTCCACGAAGGTGGAAATCAGCAGGCCGAGTGCAAGGCCGGCAAGCAGGAACGGCAGGGAGAGCAGGACGAGCAGCAGGAAGCTGCCCTGCATCGTCACCCCAAAGACCAGGGCGCCGGCGATGACCACGGCCAGCAGGTCGAAGATGCAGATCAGGCCATAGGGTAGCAGCTTGCCGATGATGAAAGCAGCCGGTCTTATCGGCCCGGCGCGCAAGATTTCGATGGTGCCGCGTTCCTTCTCGCGAACCACGGCGAGGGAAGGTAGCAGGATGGTCATGAGCATCGTGATGATGGCCAGCAGGCCGGGAACCAGGAACGTTGTGCTGCGCTGGGCAGAGTTGAAGAGAATCTTGGGCCGCGAAAAGTAGGAAGCGACTCCGGAGCGCTGTGCCATCAAGGCCTGGGTGTAGGCGAGGATGACCGAAGCGGTGGTCGAGTTGGAGCCGTCGACCAGCAGGCCGACCCGCACCTGTCTGCCGGCCTGCAATTCCCGGCTGAACCCGACCGGTACGATGAGCCCCATCCGGCATCGGCCCTGGTCGATGAGGTGCCGGGCTTCGGATTCCCCGTCGGCTGAGCCGACCAGCTTGAAGTAGCCGGAAGCGGTGAAACTCTCGACAAAGTCGCGGCTCGGCGCCGACCGGTCCATATCGACCAAGCAGAACGGTACGTCCTTGACGTCGAGGGACAGCGCGTAGCCGAAGAGCAGCAGCAGGAAGACCGGGATCACCAGCGATATGAAGAGCGTGCCGGGGTCGCGGATGATGTGGATGAACTCCTTGTTCATCACCGCCGAGAGCGAGCGGAGTGAGAGGCGGGCCTCAGTTGCGCGTCTTGCGTCAGGCATTCGATTCCCTCACGAGCTGCACGAAGACGTCTTCGAGCGTGGGCCGGTCGGGCGCGACCGATTCGAGGGACGCGCCGGTCTTGGCCAGCAAGTCGGGCAAAGCAGTCCGTGCACGATCGGGGTCGTCGGTGACCAGCCGCAGGCTGCTGCCGTATATCGAAGTCTCGCCCAAGTCCGGCCGACTGAGCAGGGCCGACAGGCATTTGCCGAGTGGTGAGCAGGCAATGCTGAGCGCGCCGCCTTTGCCAAGGCTGCGGACGTGCTCCGGTGTGCCTTCGGCGATTATCCGGGCCTGGCTTATCAGGCACAGCCGGTTGCAGTACTCGGCCTCATCGAGGTAGTGGGTCGTGACGAGGACGGTTTTGCCCTGGCCGGCGAGCACGTGAATCAGCTCCCAGAACTTGCGGCGCGACGCCGGGTCCATGCCCGATGTCGGTTCGTCGAGAAACAGCACGCCGGGGTCGTGAAGGACTGCGCAGGCCAGGGCCAGACGCTGGCGAGCGCCGGTCGGGAGTTCGCGCGCCTGCACGTGCCTGAACCGCTCCAGCTCAAACCGGGCTAGGGCGCGGTCGATGGCCGGCCCAAGCGCGTCACGAGTGAGGCCATACACTGAGCCGAAGAACTCCAAGTTCTCCTGTGAGGTCAGGTCTTCATACAATGAGAACTTCTGGGACATGTACCCGACCGACTGCTTGAGCCGACCGCTGTCGCGCGGCAGTTCCAGCCCGAGCACGCGGCATGTCCCGGACGTCGGGGAGAGGATGCCGATGAGCACCTTGATTGTGGTCGTCTTGCCCGCGCCGTTGGGGCCGAGAAAACCGAACACCTCGCCCTGCTCGATGTGGAACGAAATGTGGTCGACCGCAGTGAAGCTGCCGAACCGGCGTACGAGGTCCCGGACTTCGATGGCGTTGTTGGTCATTGGGGTCGTCCTGGGACACGATCCGAAATCCCCGGAGAATTTGGCTGCGGAGGCCCCTGTCGGACAGCACGGTCATGTCCCGCGGCGAGAATGAGCACGTCCTCAAGGGTTGGCTGAGCCGGCTCGGGTTTGGTCGTGACGCCTGCGTCCGCCAGCGCGGCCGTCGCGGTGGACAGAGCCTGGGCAGCGTCGGTGACGAGGAAGGCCACGCCTGAGCCAAGCGGCTGGACCGATGCGACAGCCGTGCTGGAGTTGAGCGCGGCCACGGCCTGATCGCGCGCCTCGGTCGCGACGAAGAACCGCCGGTTGCGGACAAGGGCCAGCAGATTCTCGGGCGTGTCGCAGACCCTGATGCTGCCGGAGTCCATCAGCGCAATCCGGTTCGAGCGGAGCGCCTCTTCGAGATAGACCGTGGAATAGACGATGGTCTTTCCGCGGGCCAGGTAGTCGGTCAGGATGCCCCAGAACTCGCGCCGGGACAAAGGGTCAATGCCGGTTGTCGGCTCGTCCAGAATCATCAACTCCGGCTCGTGCACCAGCGCACAGGCGAGCACCAGCTTCTGTTTCATGCCGCCGGACAGGTTGCCGGCCTGGAACTTGCGGAACTTCTCAAGCCGCGTAAGTCCCAGCAGGTATTCGACCCGGTCGCGCGTCGCCGCTCGGCCGAGGCCGTAGAACGCGCAGTAGAATTCGAGGTTCTCTTCAGCGGTCAGGTCGGCATAGATGGCAAAGCGCTGGGGCATGTAGCCGACTGAGTAGCGCAGAATTGGCGGCCGTTTGACGCCGTTGCTGCCGAGGATTGTCACCGAGCCCGTATCGGGCTTCAGGGTCCCGGCCAGAATTCGGAGGAGCGTGGACTTGCCTGCGGCGTCAGGACCGGAAACACAGAAGAGCTCGCCGGGCTTGATTTCGAGCGACACCTCGTCCAGCGCCCGCAGCGGACCGTAGGCCTTGCCAAGCCCACGCACCGATACTGCTGTCATGCTACAGCGGCGTTTTCAGGCGAATTGGCGTTCCGTCTTCGTCGTTTCAGTCCAGTCTTGAATGTCCGTAGGGCTTTCCAGAGTGCAAAGTGCGTAGCTTCGAGGAGTGCGCGCTGGTCATCCGGCGGGAGAGCACCGAGGAACAGGCGCATTCGCTGGAAAGGGTCACGAGCCAGGTCCAGAGACTCATCGAGGTTTCCCGCACGCAAGCCGGCAGGAAGCGCTGACTTGACGATTTCGGAGCGTCGACCGGCACTGCGCAGCATGAAGCCCGCAATCGCAATGAAGTAGAAAGGCCACTGCACTACCAGAGCGTTGAAGAAGGCGCCGAGTCCGTTCGTTTCCTGGCCGGAGACAGGCGCCAGCGTGAGGAGGAGAATCATGGGAGCGAGCAGCGCCAGCGTCCCGACGATGCTCATGGGCGAGTAGCTCAGCCACTCCGGACTGGGCCGCAGTTCCACCCGGCCCCAGCCTGCCTCGCGCAGCCCGCGTGCGAGTGAGACGAGGCAATCCTCGGTCGGCTCCGTGCCGAATTCCGCCAGCTCATCCCGGTTCACGCCGCGAACGTGAAACAGCTTCGGCACCGACTCCAGGTTCTTACTCACCGCGGTCAGGAGCCTCGTCCTCGCTTCGTCGAGGGGGCCTCCGGCGAATTCACCGGCTCGACTGGAGACGCGACCCTGGAAATTGGCTGCCTGGGCCTCGGTGCCCATGTTCCAGAGCACACGGTTCAGTTTGGCTAGAGGGTTGTCGGCCTTGAACCATACCCTGTAGCCAGGTCCCAGCTTCTCCAATTGCCGCCGCAGGCCCGCGTAGGGGCCCAGGATCTGTCCCACTACGGTGGCCAGGAATATCCCTCCGAAGTAGGGGACGAGTTCAGTGCCCCTGGCCATGCTCGGGGGCAGGAGGGTTTCGATTATCAAACCGAATGTGTTCGCGGCCACTGCAACCGCCAGGGCCGCCACAGCCGGCCACAGCAGGAGTTTCTGCCACCCGACTGTGGTGATTGCCTCGCCGAGGGACCTGCGACTCCGTCGCCGACTCCTCACGTTCCTTGTCGGCATCCTAGTCAGTGACCGTTTCTGCCAGTGTCGCCGCGACTTCGGAAGTGACGGGAGTTGGGCGAGCTCCTACAGCCATAGGTTACTATTATTCGAATCCGCCTCAGTGTCAAGCGGAGGACGGCTGACGGCTGACAGTCTGTAGCCCACTGTCTGTGGCTCCTGGCGTTGAGCGTCAGGCGTGAAGCGTCTGGCGTCCTAGCAGGTCAGGGGCCGTTCTTTGATGAGGGTGCTGAGGAAGATGCTGACCACGATGAGGCCGAGCAGGGCCAGCAGTGAGCCGGTCATTGCGCCGGTCGCCGGAGACTTGAGCGCGTCCATGCCGAAGATGAAGACGATGCCCGATATCTGGCCCATCACCATCAGCAGGCTGTTGGACGTGCCTTCAGGCGCCGGATGAGTCAGCTCGGCACCGAACTGGAAACCAATCGGCCCGGAACTGAGCAGGAAGAAGCCGAACACAAACCCCGAGGCCAGCAGCAGCCAGTAGCTGGTCGCGAATGTCATCCCGGCCAGCCCGGGAAGCAGGCCGCAGAGCGAGAGGATGATGTAGGGCTTGCGTCGGCGCGACTTGTCTGACAGGATGGGCATGATGACCGCGCCGATGATGCCGCCGATGAGCATCAGGCCGCCGAGCAGCCCGGCCTGAGATATCGAGAAACCCCGCGGCCGCACGATGTTCTCGATCCAGGTCGAGACCCCGTTGAACATGCCGAGGCCGATGAAGAAGACCGCGAGCAGGAGAAGGAAATCGCGCTGGCGGAGCATCTGCTTCAGCCCGTCGAACATCAGCACTCGTTCATCCTGGCCGGCGGGGCAGGGCGGTGTCGCGGGCCTGGCTTTGGCGAAGATGAAGAAGCAGAGCGCAGAAACGACCGCTACGATTCCGTAGATGAGAAGCATGGTCGCCATTCCGAACTTGACCGCGAGCGCGGGCGTGATGAGCATGGCGACCAGGATGCCGAGATAGATAGCGAGGGTGCCGAGGCCGGCGGCAGTGGCGCGTTCCTTGGTAGGGAACCAGGCGGCGGCGACTTTGGTTACCGCGCCGACCACCAGCGGCTGGCCGATGGCGATGCCCATCTGGGACACGAACACGAGCGGCAGGCTCGTGGCGAACAGGCCGCGGGTGAGCGCGAAGAGCGCGGTCAAGACGGCACCGAGGCCGACCGCGGTTCGGAAACCGTAGGTGTCAATCAGCCACGCCGAGGGAATCACCAGCACCACATACACGGCCATGAAGCTCATGGACAGCAGGCCGATGGTAAGGTCGGACGTGTGATAGAACTGCGCCGCCGCGCCGGTTATCGGGGCGAAGGTTATCCAGAGCAGTTGGGTCATGCCGGCGATGAACATGAAGCTCAGCAGCACGACCCAGCGGTAGCCGTAGACCCGGAATGACTGCGATTCCGAGGCCGCTGCTTCTGCGCTTTGCATGGAGCCAGAATAGGCAGGTCTGGATGCAAGTCAATTCAAAGCACGTGGTCCTGGCGCCCGACCGAGGACGAGCGCCGTCCCGGCAAACGGCGAGGCAATTGACCGAGCGATCCGCAAAGCGACTCAGACCGCTACTGTCCGGGCAACCGGGAAAGCAATCGCCAGAGCTATGGGGAGTGCAACGAGGAGAGCGACTCGGGCCGCGGCGTGCGCTGGATCCTTCCTTGTTCCTCTCCAAGAAGCTCACCAAGTTGGTCTCGATGTTACCTGTCGAGTGTTCCGGGAAGGAACCTGGAAAGGAATGTGGATTGCGACTCGACAAGGGCCTTGGGGCGGAACCTCACTCGTTGCTCGGCAAGGAACCGGACAAGGAGCTCGGGTCGTTGCTCGCGAAGAAGCGGACCAAGTAGCGGTGGAAATAGCCGAACAAGTAGCCCGCGTCGTTCCTCGGGATATTCCTCGGAAAGTGACTTCGGAGGCTACGGGGGATAGCTACGGTCCGGACTCAGGACATAGGTAACAGGTTATTATCAGGACATAGGTAACACAT
>CAZVCQ010000037.1:0-13359 GCA_964626085.1 uncultured bacterium | reverse complement strand
CGGCGCCGACCTTGCCGGCATATCGCGCATCCAGTACCCGCCCAGCATCCGGGTCATCCGTGTCCCGTGCTCCGGTCGGGTTGACCCCTTCTATATCCTCAAGGCGCTCCAGAGCGGCGCGGATGGTGTCCTCATCTCCGGCTGCCACCCCGGCGACTGCCACTACCTGACCGGCAACTATGTCGCCCGGCGCCGGTTCGCCGTCCTCAACGACCTGCTGGAGTTCGCCGGCATCGACCAGGGCCGGGTCAGCTTCTCCTGGGTTTCTGCTGCCGAAGGTGAACGGTTCGCGGAGGTCGTGCGCGACGTCACCGAGAAGGTCCGTCAACTCGGGCCGAACAAGAAGCTGCTGAGGGAGCCAATCGCATGAGCCGCGAAGACCAACTCCGCAAGCGGGCAAAGGAGTTGCTGGCCAGCAAGGAAGTCGTGATGGTCCTCGGCTATCGTGCGGGCAAGCGTCCCGGCACGGCCACGCCCGCATTCATCACTCGGTCGGAAGACGCCGAAACCCTCGTCTTCGACGACCGGTGCGGCCCCAACCTCGCTGCCTATCTGCCGCGAGTCAAGCACCGGGGCAAGATTGCCATCGTCGCCAAAGGCTGTGATTCACGCTCAATCGTCTCCCTGCTCAAGGAGAAACAGGTTGACCGCGGGCAACTAGTGATTCTCGGAGTCGGCTGTGAAGGCGTGAAAGAGAACGGCCGGCTCAGCGATTCCTGCACAACCTGCACCCACCCCAACCCTGTTCTCTGTGATGAGATGGTGGGGGAGAAGGTGGCCGAGCGCGAACCGGCGCCCGACCCGCTGGCCGACTTTGAGAAGCTCTCGCCGGACCAGCGCTGGCAGGCGCTGATGGATGACGTCTCCCGCTGCATCCGCTGCTATGCCTGCCGCCAGGTTTGTCCAAACTGCTATTGCCCTACCTGCTTTGTCGATGCCAACAGCCCGCAGTGGGTCGGCAAGACCACAGCCGGTTCGGACAACATAATGTTCCACCTGATGCGGGCGATGCACATGGCCGGTCGCTGCGTGGAATGCGGTTCGTGCAGTCGCGGCTGCCCAATGGGCATCGACCTGATGAAGTTCAACCGTAAGGTGGCACATGTTGTAAGGGAGCGGTTCGGCGCTGTCGCGGGGTTGAAACCCGACGAACCACCGGCGCTTGCTGCCTTTGACCCGAACGACAAACAGGAGTTCATACGCTGACCATTGTAGATTGTAGATTGCAGATTGCAGATTGCAGAGTTCGGCGGTCGGCGTTTGGCGTTTGGAGTTACCCATGACCCAACGCATCGTGACCGCCGCCGACCTCGACAAGCTCGTTGCCGGCTGGGCAAAGAGCGCCGCGGTGTACGCCCCGGTCAAGGTCAAGGACTGGACCGAGTTCCGTCGTGTCTCGTCCTTGGCCGAAGCCGACCTGACTCAGGTGAACACTAAGCTCTCCGTCCGGGGTCTTCTGTTCCCGCAGTGCGAGACCATGTTCCGGTTTGAGACAAGCCGGCCGGACAAGGCAGAGGAAGCCGTTCAACCAGAGGCGCAGGTTGTCATCGGCGTCCGTCCCTGCGACGCCGCGGGCATCGCCATGCTCGACAAGTTCTTTGCCGGCCAGGGTGAGACCGATACGTTCTACCGGCGACGCCGTGAGAAGACGACGCTGGTCGGCCTGGCCTGCTCCGCTCCGGCCGACACCTGCTTCTGCGCCGCGGTCGGCGGGTCGCCGGCCGGTACGCGCGGGCTCGACCTCCTGCTCACCGACCTTGGTGGCCGTTACCTGGCCGAGCCGCTTACCGACAACGGCGAGGCGGTAGTGAAAGACCTGCCCGAAGCCGCTCCTGCCGACCTTGCGAAGAAGAAGGAAATCGCGGACAAAGCCGCCGCCGCCATCGCCGAGCGCATCGACACGGGCAGGCTCAAGCAGTTGCTCGACTCGGCCGACAGCCATCCGGTGTGGGAAGACCTCAGTCTCGCCTGCGTCAACTGCGGTGCATGTACCTTCGTCTGTCCCACCTGCCACTGCTTCGACATAACGGATGAGACGCGCAAAGGCAAAGGCGCCCGCCTTCGCGTCTGGGATACCTGCCAGTTCTGTCTTTACTCGCAGCACGCCTCCGGCCATAACCCGCGTCAGACCGCCGCGTCCCGGTTCCGTAACCGGGCGATGGACAAGTTCAAGTACACCGTGGACATGATCGGCGAAGTCTCGTGCGTCGGCTGCGGACGATGCGTTCGCGAGTGCCCGGCAGCTATTGATATCAGAGAAACGGTCGATGTACTGATGCAGGCGTTGGCGAAGCAGCCCGCGGACGCAATGCAAAGTGCAGACTGCAAAATGCAAAAGGCAAAATGAGGGACATCGGAGAGCGGCTTCTGGACTTCGCCACGGCCAGTCTGAAACTGAGCGGCAAGCTCGGGCGTACGGCCGCCGGACGGTACATCGGAGGTCAGCTCATGCGCTCAAGTGCGTCATCCGGAGCCAACTACTATGAGGCGTGCGGTGCAGAGAGCCGCGCCGATTTCGCCCACAAGCTGCAAATCGTCCTGAAGGAACTCCGGGAAACCGAATACTGGCTGAAACTGGCCGGTCGCGCCGGCCTGCTCTCTGTGGAAGACGTCAAACGGCCTGCCACTGAGGCGGACGAACTGGCACGGATCATTGCCAAATCCGTCCTGACCGTGAAGTCGAGGTCCAGGTGATCCGCCATTTTGCCTTGCCAGTTTTGTCTTCTGCCCTCTGTACTGCATCTTCATTGACCTCCAAGTTCCCCGGTTTTGCCTTGCCAGTTGTGTGTTTTGCCTTTTGCACTGCATCCCTATTGATCTCCCGGCTCCCCGGTTTTGCCTTGCCCGTTTTGCCTTTTGCCTTTTGCATTGCATCCCCATGAACCCATATCTTCCCATTCCCGTCAAGGTCGAGCGCATCACTGTAGAGAATGACGCCCGTGACCTTAAGACCTTCGATCTATCTTTCGCTCAAGCCGAGGCGCGCAAGGCGTTCGACTTCACTCCCGGCCAGTTCGGGTTCCTCTCAATGATGGGTGTAGGCGAAGCGCCCTTCGGCATCGCCTCGGCTCCGTCTGAGGAACTGGTCAAATACACAGTCAAGCGAGTAGGCGCATTCACCACCTCGCTGCACGAACTTGAGCCCGGCACGGTCATCGGCATGCGCGGGCCGTGGGGCAACTCCTACCCGTTCGACCTGATGAAGGGCAAGGACATCGTCATCGTATCCGGCGGCTTCTCGTTCACGACGCTGCGTTCGACCATTGTCTATCTCCTCGACCCGGCCCGCCGGTCCCAGTTCGACAAGGTCACCGTCGTCTACGGCGCCCGTTCGGCGGGGGAGTTGCTGTACAAGGACGAGATCAAAGCGTGGGAGCAAAGCCCGGACCTAAGTCTCCATCTCTGCGTGGACCGGCTCGCCGGCGCATCCTGGCCTAGGACCGAAGGCCTCGTGCCCAACGTGCTCGAACAGGTCGCGCCGTCAGCCGCGAATGCCGTGGCTCTCGTCTGCGGCCCGCCCGTCATGATTCGCTTCACCCATCCGGTGCTGGAGAAACTCGGGTTCAAGCCGGAGGACGTCTTCCTGTCGCTTGAGAACCGGATGAAGTGCGGCATCGGCAAGTGCGGCCACTGCAACATCGGCCCCAAGTACGTCTGCAAAGACGGCCCGGTCTTCTCCTACGCAGACCTCAAGAAGTTGCCGGCCGAGTACTAGCCTTCCAACTCCTACAACAGGGCCGAGCTTGTCTGCTGCCAGAAGCGAGCCCCGCTCAGCATTCTCAGGATGACATGGGACGGCCACCCGCCAGCCTCACGCGCCTTCTTCTCCGGGAAGGGACGAGGCAGGGTCGATTGACATGTGGCAAATTGCCACTATGCTTTAATCGAATATGACAGACTATCTCCCACGCGAAATCGCGCCCAGGCTGGCGCGCGCCCGGCACCAATTGCCGGTGGTGGTGCTCTCCGGGCTGCGGCAATCAGGCAAGAGCACGTTGCTTCAGAACGAGACGGCCCTGATTCGGGGTTACGCCTACCGCACGCTGGACGATTTCGCCACGCTGGCTGCGGCCCGCTCGAATCCGGAGTCGCTGCTGACTGAGCCGGCCATACTGGATGAGGTGCAGCGTTGCCCCGAACTTCTCGTCGCGCTGAAGAAGAACGTTGACGAACACCGGCGGCCTGGCCGGTTCATACTGTCCGGGTCGGCCAACCTGGCGTTGCTTGGACACGTTTCCGAGACCCTGGCCGGCCGTGCCGGGTATTTCACCCTGCATCCGATGACCCGACGGGAAATCCACGAAGAGACAGGCGATCGGCCGTTTCTTGAGGATTTCCTGGCTTCACCGGAAGCGCCCCGCGGCCGGGCCCGACCGGTCACCGATGATGAAGTCCTGACCGGTGGCCTGCCGCCCGCGGCCCTGAGTCCAGCAGGAGAGGTTGCTGAGTGGTTCCGCGGATATGTGCAGACCTACGTCGAACGCGATGTGCGGCAGTTGTCGCAGGTGGGGGACCTGGTAGCCTTCCGCAATCTGGCGCAACTGGCCGCTCTGCGCACCGGGCAGATGCTGGTAATGAGTTCACTCGGCCGCGACGCCCGACTCAATGCCGCCACCGTGTCACGGTACCTGGGCCTGCTGGAGGCGTCGTTTCTCATCCGGCGCTTGCCAGCCTTCCGTCGGAACCGAAGTTCCCGTCTTGTGAAGTCACCGAAGCTGCATTTCACCGACAGCGGATTGGCCGCACATCTGGCCGGCGTTACCGCGCTAGACCCGGGCCGTGATGACCTGTTGCGCGGAGCGCTGTTCGAGGCGTATGTGGCCCAGAACGTGGCCGCGCTGCTTGAGGCATACCTGCCCGATGCTCAACTGAGCTACTGGCAGGAACACGGCCGGCACGAGGTTGACTTGGTAATTGAACACAACCGCGAGGTCGTCGCGATTGAGGTCAAGGCGGCCACGCGGTGGAACGAGAAAGACCTGTCAGGCCTGCTGGCTTTCCTCGACCGGACTCCGGACTGCCGTGCGGCAGTGCTTACCTACAACGGCAACGAGGCCGTGAGACTGGACGAGCGGCTCTGGGCGATTCCGATTGGGCACCTGCTCGGATAGTTCGGTCGAGCCAATGGACGGCCGCGTCGCTTCGTTTTCGTGCTCTACGCGCTGGATGCGTCCGTCGACTGCGCCTTCCTCATCAGGGCCCGGGTGAATTCGAGCAGGCCGCAGCCGGGCATATCCTGGCCAAGGCCGAGCTTCCATGTTGCCAGAAGCGTGTCCCACTCATCATTCCCAGGATGATGTAGGCAGCCCAGTTCGCCGACACCGTGCGCGAGCGGACCGAACGAATCCGCGCCATGGGTCCTCATTGTTCTTCCTCGTCCGTCGTTCCTGTCCGCTGACCGCGGCCCGCCCATCATGATTCGCTTCACCCATCCGGTGCTTGAGAAACTCGGGTTCAAACCGGACGACGTCTTCCTCTCGCTTGAGAACCGAATGAAGTGCGGCATCGGCAAGTGCGGCCACTGCAACATCGGCCCCAAGTACGTCTGCAAAGACGGGCCGGTGTTCTCCTACGCCGACCTCAAGAAGCTCCCAGCCGAGTACTAGCCTCTACGCCGAGACAAGGTCCCAGCGAAATGGTGAAGAGTGAATTGTGAATAGCGAAAAGGGCCAAGCCAAAGCTGGCAAGCCGAGGGACATAGCAGAGCGGACGTTTGAGTTCGCGCGGAGGGTGGTTGCTCTGTGTCGTGCTGTGAAGGGAACGGACGTCGCGGCGCGGGTGATCGTCGGCCAATTGGTTCGCGCGGGCACATCGGTTGGAGCCAATGTCGAAGAGGCTCAGGCGAGCCACAGCCGGGCGGACTTCGCCAATAAGTGCTCGATTGCCTGCAAGGAGGCTCGCGAGACGCGCTACTGGATACGCCTGCTGGCCGCCTCCGGAGTCGTCTCGACCGCTTCGCTAACTGCCTGCTGGTAGAGTGTGATGAGCTTGTTGCCATCCTGACCACCATAGTCAAGAAGGCCAAGCAGCCCGTCTCATAGTTCCTATCTCCTTCTTCCTTTCACCATTCTCATTTCACTATTCCCGGCGCGGGCTTTTTACCCTTCACAATCCTCAATTCACTATTCCGTTTGCCGGTTTGCCTGGTGCCGGAGGCGCGCCCCGCTCACCATTCCCAAGACGATATGAGGCAGTCGCCGGCGACGGTCCGGGTGTTACTCCCGACTAGTCTTCGAGTGAATCGGCAATGAGTTCGACGACATCCTTGACCTCGAGACCGACACCCGTGGTCTTGACTGAGTCCTCGAACATCTGCATGCAGTAGGGGCAGGCAACCGCAAGGACCTTTGCACCGGTCCGAGCCGCCTGTCTTACACGCAGATCTGAGAGCCGTTCCCCTTTGGGCCAATCAAGCCAGATGCCGCCGCCGCCACCGCCGCAGCAGACGCTCTGGTCGCGGCTGAAATTCTCGATCTCGACCAGCTCCAGGCCGGGAATACTCCTGAGCACCCGGCGAGGCTCTTCGTAGACTCCGGACTGGCGACCCAACGTGCAAGGGTCGTGGTAGGTGACCTTGAGGTTCAGCTCCCTGGATGGCTTGAGCCTGCCTGCGGTGATGAGCTCGTCGAGGAGCTGGGTGATGTGGACCGCTTTGACCTGGAGCCCGAGTTCGGCGTAGTCACGCCGGAAGCCGACGAGGCAGTGGGGCGAGGTGACAACGACCCGTGCGTCGCCGACCTTGCCAAGCAGCTCGACGTTCTGTTTGGCGAGCCGGCTGAACGTCTCTTCCGCACCGGCGCGCCTTATCGCTTTGCCACAGCACTGCTGTTGAGTTCCGAACCCGCCGAACTTCACTCCGGCCTTGCGCAGCAGCTTCAGAGTGGCCTTGCTGGCCGACATACAGCGCGGGCCGTAGTCCGCGGTGCAGCATGTGAACCAGGCGACTTCCATACCGGGCTCGAACGCGGGCAGGCCTCCTTCGCCGGCCCAGGCGTGACGTTTCTCCGGGTCGCCGGCGAGCGGATTGCCCGAGTTGATAAGCTTGGCGATGGTGCTCATGAGCGGGGCAGGGACCGACTGGTTCTCCACCAGGATGCGCCGAATCGCGCGGAGCAGCAGCGGGGTGCTGAGTCCCCGCGGGCATGAGCTCAGGCAGGCCTCGCAGCCGACGCAGCGGAATACCTCGGTTATCTCGCGGGCGATCTCGTCCTTGTTCTCGGTGTTGAGGATGGCGCCGAGCTGGACCGCGGTCGGGAAACGGTTGACCGGGTAGTAGACGCCCTCGACTTGATACCAGGGGCAGAGCGATGTGCACATCCCGCACTGGTAGCACTTCCTCGCTTCTTTGCCTCCATACTCGAAGATGAGGTCGCGGATCTCCAAGTCAGGGGAAAACACATCACTCATTCATCTGATTCTTCCTCAATATCGGCATCAGTCAAGCGGGGAGTCCGGTTCCTCGATATCCGGAGGCGCGGCCTGAGTTGGCCGGGAAACGCCTCGCAGTCAGAGGTTCAGCCTGGAAGTGCGTCCTCCATCACATCTGACCCCACTAAGATGCCACATTCCGGAGGAGTGACGGCAGGCAGCGGCCGGGCACATCCTGGCCAAGGCCGAGTCCGCCGGCACGAGAAGCACGCCGCCGTCAGCATTCCTAAGATGATGTAGGCAGCCAAGCTTGCCGACACGGTGTGCGACTACGCGGAGCAGATTCGCACGCTCGGGCCGCTCCACTCGCCTTCGCCCGTAGCCCCGCTCGTTCACCGCGGCCCGCGCGCGGTCCGCGCGCGGGCTTGACTATGCGCGGCACGCGCATAACATCCCTACTGATGCAAGGCCAAATCCCGCCGCCGGTCGACAACTGCGCCGCTATGACGCCCGCAAGGCGGCCAATGGCGTGTGCGGCACTAACGCCATGACCGAAGCAGAACTCCGGCTGATACTGCAGGAGGGCGAAGGCTATCGCCTCGAGTTCAAAGAGAACGTTGGCAACCTTGAGCGCGAAATGGTGGCGTTCGCCAACGGTTCGGGTGGCCGCATACTTCTGGGAATCAACGACCTCCGCCAGACCTCGGGCATCGCCATCACAAACGAATTGAAGTCCAGAGTTCAAGACATCGCCAACAACTGTGAACCTCGCGTCAGGGTTGAACTTGAGGAGTTCGAGAACATCCTCATCGTTCACGTGCGGGAGGGAACGGACAAGCCGTATCATTGCACCGGCGGGTTCTTCTTACGCGTCGGTCCGAACAGCCAGAAACTCAGGCGCGACGAGATAATCGAGTTCCTGAAGTCCGAAGGCAAGGTTCGGTTTGAGGACATGGTCTCCAATCGGTTTCTCTTCGAAGAGCACTTCGACCCGACGAAGCTCCGGGACTTCCTGCGCCGGGCCGGCATCACCGCGGTGCTTGAGCCAGGCGCAACCCTCGTGAACCTGGGCGTGGCCGAACGGCAGGAAGGCAAGGTACTGGTTAACAACGTCGGCGTGCTGCTTTTCGCCCGAAACCTGGCAGACATATACTTCCACACGGTCGTGACCTGCGCGCTGTACAAGGGCACCGAGAAGGTGAACGTGCTCGACCGCAAGGACTTCAACTCGGATATCGTGAGCTCGGTCGAGAACGCGATGGTATTCCTGAAACAGCACCTGCGGCTGGCCTACGAATTCACCGGCGCGACCCGGCGCAAAGAAGTGCCCGAGATACCCCATGACGCCTTGCGCGAAGCGGTCATCAACGCGGTCATTCACCGCGACTACTTCGAGCGCGGGGCCAACGTGATGGTCGAGATATTCGACGACCGGGTCGAGATAACCAACCCGGGCGGGCTTCCCAAAGGCCTGAAGCCTGAAGAGTTCGGGACGAAGAGCGTCCTGCGCAACCCTATCCTGGCCGACCTCTTCCACCGCGCCGGGTACATCGAGCGAATGGGAACCGGCATCGGCCGGATGCGCGAGCTGATGGACAAGGCCGGACTGCCGCCGATGAAGTTCGGATTTACCGCCTTCTTCACCGTCACGTTCCAGCGCCCGACCCAAGTCGCGCAGATTCAGACCGTTGACGCTGCTGACCGCATCCGTCGTGTCATAGATGATGCCATGAGTGAGGGAATAAGTGGGGGAATAAGTGAGGGAATAAAAGAACGCCTGGCTTGGATTCTTGAGCAGATTCTCCACGCCGGTTCCATCTTGCGTCGGGATATCGAACAACAATTCTCGGTTTCACGTCAGACAGCCGAGCGGTATCTCGCTCTGCTCAAGCGTAGCGGTCTCACCAGATTCGAAGGCGCGCGCAAGACCGGCACCTATGTCCTGACCGAAAAGAGCAAGGCGCTCCTCAGAGAGCTGGGCCGATGAACCGAACCGCATCCACTTCTCGGCTTCTTCCATCCTCCTTCCTCTATCTTCCTTCCTCCAGCCTCACTCCTCCATCCTCCATATTCCGTCCTCCTTCTTCTCTCTTCCGTCCTCAGTCCTTTTCTCGGCCCGCGCCCCGCCGCAAGCGTATTGCCTCGCCTGTCCGCAACCCCGCCCGCGTGCTTGACAAATGTCTGCCGCTGTTCTAAGACGCAGTCTATGTCAGCACGAGGTCGCCCAGCCTTGACGAGTATGGAATTGATTATTATGTCACCGGAATTACCCCCGATAATCCCCTTCATCGAAGTGTCCCGGGTTTCCCCTTGTCTAAGGTAGCGACTTGATACGTCATGTCATTGACGTCCTGACCCGGGCCACGGCCGACGGCGCACTCGCGTTGCTGTTGGCCTACATTCTTGTTGTGGCCGTGGCCGGCGCCGTGGCCTTCACAGTTCTGACAGTACGCATCGTTCGAGGGACTCCACTGAACCCAAACCTACTGTCAACGCTTGTCGCAAGGGAACGGCGGCGGCTTGATAGACGCCGCGCCGCTTTGCGCGTCCCTGACTGGGCACGTGACTTGTACATGCCCCAATGGCAGACCGTGGCTCTCGTAGTCGGCATCCTGGTTCTCCTGCACTTGACTAACAGGCTGTTTGACCTGCAGCACACATTCTTGAAGCCTCCGCCTGGGTTTCACAAGTCCCTAGTTTCGTTCCTGTCGGGCGCGAATGCGTTCATCGTGGCTCTCACGTTCTTCGTCACCGGCGGGCTACTGGCCCGGGATAGACGCGAACTAACCCGCGTCCTCTTGAAGGTCAGCAACCTCTGGCTGTTAGTGCCAGTTTCACTGCTTGGGCAGTTGGACCTGCTCGTGTTCAGAGAGGTGAGCTACCTGAGCCTTTGTATACCCTTGATCGTTGTGACTCTCCTGATCATGGCCTTGTGGCGGCTGATCAATGTACTGGTACTGAAGAGTGAATTCCATAAGGCCCGGTTGCGTCTCTGGGAGGACCTCCTTGACAGAGCGGTCCGGCAGACTCTTGATGAACGCATCGGGCTGACCGTACTCCTCCGAGAGATCACAAGCCGTGCCCTCAACGTGGAATATAGCCCGATTTCCCACGCTGGTTTCCGGCAGATGCACATCATCAGGGCGAACCGTGATGGCTTCGTGAGCAACGTGGATTTGGTTGCACTCAGGGACTTCGGCGAGGAGTTGCGTCTTGCGTCCAAGAAGCCGGACGCCGAGAGCATCACCGGTTCCGAAGTCGCTGTCACGCCGCGCGAGGGCAGCGGGACACCGAATCCCAACCGACCGAAGGACCAGGACGAACCCGGCCCGGGTCGGCTTCTTGTACGCCCCGGTCAACGCGTGCGCGCCGACACGCCAGTCGCCGAAATGGGCTTGGAACTCACACGGGACCCGTCGCGGAAAGAACGCCTAAAGCACCACGTGAAGCGCGCCATCGGGTTCGCCGCCGCAGAAGTAGACCACCTGCAGAGACTCCAAGAGGAAATGCGGCCGGCCCGAGAAGAACTACTGGACGGTCTGGACCGACACGACCACGAAGAGGTTGAGCTGCGCGTGCGCGACTACGTAAGCCTCGCGGAATGCCTGCTATCGGGGCTCGGCGCCTATTGCCTGCAATCAGATGTCAAAGCTGCCAGCACCGAACTAAACGACCCCTGGGGTGGCTGGGCCGTTGTGAAGTGGCTGCAAAGTCAGGCCCGAGACTTCTTGGTCCGTGCGGTTGCCACTGAAGACAAGACTGCCATCGGAGAGGTTGGGTTTCTGTCGATCCAGATCGCTTGGCTTGCCGTAAAACGCGGGGATCACTACCTATTCCAGAGCTTCATCGGGAATGCTACGTTGCTGTACAGCGAGTCGGTGAAGGCCAAGGACGCTGATGTTTGCCGTTTCGCCCTAGGCAGAAGCTGGCGATACCTGAAGGAAACGGTCGACTACATCCTCGAGCCAGCGCTGGAGGGGCGTGCGCGGCCGGATGCAACTGTCGATGACCTGTACTACTTCGCTGAGCATCTATTGCGAGTGATGGACAACCTGCTCGACACGGCCGTGCGTTTGCAGAGGATAGATGACTTCTCCGCCTTCCTTCGCGAGGCACGTCACCTCCTACCTAAATGGGCGGACGATCTCTCAGAGCATAGGTTGAACACCATCGATATGATGCTGGAGCATGGTAGCGTAGGCGCACCGAGGCGAGAAGAACTGGAAGCCGAGAGGCAGCGGATCCACAGGCAGCAGGACTACGACAGGAGGCTCCGTGACCGGCTTGAGGAAATGCGGTTCGGCATTGCTGCATGGCTGCTGAAGCTCGCGCAGGAGAAGCCTGATGATGAGCCATACAAGAAGATGCTGTACATCGTTCTGAGTTCGCTTCCGCAGGACATGCAAGGTTTCATGCACACGTACGTGCATTGCTCGCGGAGGGAAGTCGATAACTTCTGGGGCTGGTTCCGGCACCAAGACATGTCGGAGGAGCACGCGGTAGCCTTTCGGCCGGCGGCCGACGCTGACCACCTGTTTTGTGCGCGGATCCTCCAACTACTCGCCGAGCCGGATACTGCGAAGCAGGACGGCATCGAATTGCCACTCAGTTCTCATCTAGCCGCCGAATCTAGCCCTGAGGGCGGACTGACCAAGTTGCTGAACGAAATCGACGCCAATCGAAAGAGCTGGGCCGCGGTCTTGAGCGACAGTGCAATGGAGCAGGTGCCGAGGCTTCGCAGAATGCTGGCCGATGTCATAGTACGCCAGGAAGTCGAGACTCGACGCAAGCTGATAGACTCGAGTATCAGCGACCGTAGGGTAAGTGAGTTCTTTGCCGAACTCGTGGCAGAGTATGAAAAGGACGCGCAACTGAAGCACATCCTCTCGGAGTTTCTTCTGTACAAGGACCTGCGAGGCACTCCGCCCCCTCGCCATGTGGAGCGAAGAGGTATTAACACAATAGCGGATAAGGCGCTGTTCGTTGAAAACTGGCCCGAAGGACGGATCGGGTTCGCAGAGCACTACGGGCAGGGACTCGCGGTAGGCGAGACATACGACGCGTGGAGTGTTCTGGAAACCGACCCGCGCACGCGACGCGGGGAACTGGACGGCTTCCTTCTTGAACTCCAGTCAGCGTCGGGCAACGGCAGACCTTTCGTGATTGTTGGCGGTGACGCGGAGTACTGGCTGAACAAGAACGCGCCATCGTCGTTCATACCCAAGTGGCGCAACTCTCAGCCCAGTTCGCACATCTCGGAATTGCATGGCTGGATTGAAGTCTGCGGGAAGCGGATACCAGTCTACGGGGCGATGGCGGGCGAAGATGCAGCGATAAGGCTGTTGCTTCTCGATGCCGACAGGTTCGGTGCTCTTGTGCACTACAGTGCACTCGGAGATGACCTGCCGATGCTCAAACCTGCTGGCGTGTTTGCATACCAAGTGCTCGCGTTTGAGCAGGATACCGAAGCGATGGCACTGATGCTGAGAGAACCGCCCGAGTGGCTGAGGAGCACAGGGGCCCCGGATGCACAGAAGGAGCATCTTCGCGACAAGGCCTGGCTAAGAGTGTGGCGCAGAATGAGCCTAGAGCTGTCCAATGACTACAGCGGGCTGCTACTGGAGACACCCAAGCGCCTTACCAAGCGAACTCAGAACCAGCAGACCGACAACAAATGACATCCACTCCTAACAACTGATGGGATGAGTCCCGGTGACACAATAAGAGATTCCTGACGCGCGCCGCGGGCAGGGCCGAAGGGAGCATGGACGCTACCAATATCATGAAGCCGGCGCTGGCTCGGGGAAACCTGAGGCGAGGAACGAGGAATGAGGGACGAAGTCTGCGTTTCTTCCACCCTCCATCTTCCATCCTCCATCCTCGTGCAGGCCCCCTGAGCGGGCTGATTCTAAGCGGCAGGCTGAAGGAACACGATTCCTGGCAGGTGGTGCGCGGCGAGCAGGGACTTGTGGTTGTTCCGCTCATCCGGAA